>JAJXYU010000289.1 GCA_021780395.1 Pseudomonadota bacterium | reverse complement strand
CCGCGACCGACAGTGCCGCGACCGCCGCGCACGGGCCGGGCACCGCGACGATCTCGATCCCCGCCGCCGCGGCCGCCTGCACCAGCGCCTCGCCCGGATCGCTGATCGCCGGGGTGCCGGCATCGCTGACGAGCGCGACATCGTCGCCGGCCGCGATCCGGGCGATCAGCGCCGGCGTCCGCGCGCGCTCGTTGTGTTCGTGCAGCGACACCAGAGGAGTCGTGATCCCGAAGTGCCGCAACAGCACCGCACTGTGACGGGTATCCTCGGCGGCGATCAGCGCGCAGGCCGCGAGCGTCTCGCGCGCCCGCGGACTCAGGTCGCCGAGGTTGCCGATCGGCGTCGCGACCACGTGCAATCTGCCGGGAGCGGCGTTTGCCACTATAATTCGCGCCTCGAATCCGCGGGCTGCAAAAGGGTACCCAGCGTATGGCAGCGTTCCGACGACGTCCATCGAGATCGATCTGGGCACTCGCGATCGCGAGCGTGGCGCTCGCCGGCTGCAGCCTCGTCCGGCCGGTCGAGCTCCCGGGTGCCGGGGGCAACGCCGACGCGGCCGCCCTCGCCGAGCAAGGCCGTCACGCGCAGGCCGCCGAGGCCTACGCGACGCTCGCCTCCACTCATCCCCAGGATCGCGACTACGACGAACTCAAGAGCGCGCAGCAGTGGCTCGCGTCAGGCAACGCAGACGCCGCGCAGCAGGCGCTCGCCGGCGTATCGCCCGCGGCGAGCGTGCGGTTCCCGGTGCTGCGCGCGCTGGTCGGCGCGTCGGTCGGCGTTGCGAATCATGACGGCGAGGCGGCGCTGCGTGATCTCGCCCGGATCCAGCCGCCCGGCGCGCCCGGCGACGCCGCCGAGTACTGGGGACTGCGCGGCCAGGCCGATTTCCTGGTCGGCGACGTGGCCGCCGGCGTACGCGCGTACGTCGAACGCGAGCGCTGGCTCCCCGACCCTGCGGCGGTGCGCGCGAACCGCGACCAGCTCTTCACGCAGATCCGCGCCGCGGCGGCCCGCGGCGCCTCCTTCGCGAGCCCGCCCGAGACCAGCCCGGTCGTCGCCGGATGGCTCGCACTCGGCCCGGTCGCGCGGGACTTCGACCGCAATCCGCTCGGCGTCACGAGCGCGCTCGCGGCCTGGCGGGCGCATTTCCCGGATCATCCGGCCGACGCCACCGTGACCGCCGCCGAGCAGCAGGCGTTGCGCGCGGTCACCCGGTTCCCGCGGCGGGTCGCGCTGCTGCTACCGCTGTCGGGGCCGGCCGGCGCCGCCGGCGTCGCGGTGCGGGACGGCTTCCTCGCGGCCTACTTCCAGCAGGCCGCCGCCTCGCGGCCTCGGGTGCGGATCTACAACGTCGCGTCGCACCCGATCGCGACCGTGTATTCGCAGGCGCTCGCCGACGGGGCCGACTTCATCGTCGGCCCGCTGACCAAGCAGGACGTGGCCGCGATCGCGCCGCTGTCGAGCGGCCGCGTGCCGATCCTCGCGTTGAACTTCCTCGCGAACTCGATCGCGGCACCGCGCGACTTCTACCAGTTCGCGCTGCGTCCGGAGGACGAGGCGCGGATCGTCGCGCGACGCCTGGTCGCGGATGGCCGCCTGCACGGCATCGCGATCGTCCCGCAGGGCGACTGGGGTCAGCGCGTCATCGATGCGTTCCGGGCCGAGATCGACCGGCACGGCGGCGGCGTGCTGGCGGTGGGCCGCTACGCGCCGGGACAGATCAATTTCACGGACATCATCCGGACGACGCTCGAGATCGGCACGACCCCGGGTGGGCCGGCGGCCCACCGCGCCGACGCGACCTTCGTGTTCGTCGCCGGTCCGCCGAGCATCACCCGGCTCGTGATGCCGCAGCTCAAGTTCAACTATGCGGGCGACATCCCGGTGTACTCGATGCCCGACGGCTACGCGCCGAGTCCGGTCGCGAACTCCGACGTCGACGGCATGCGCTTCCCCGACATGCCGTGGATGATCTCCGCGGACCCGGTGACCGCGAAGATCCGTGCGTCGGTGGATGCGGCCTGGCCGAACCGGAGCGCGCGCTGGGGCCGCCTGTACGCATTCGGCTTCGACGCCTACCGCCTGGTCCCGGCATTGCGCTCGGGTTACCTCGCGGGCGGCACGGAGCTTTCGGGCGTGACCGGGCGGCTGCGGCTCGACGACCTCGGCCGGATCCGTCGCGGACTCGATTGGGCGGTGATCCGCGACGGGGTGCCGAACCCCCTCTGACCGCCGCGGCGGCGACGGCGATCCACGCGGCGCGCCGTCGGCGAATCCCGGCGCAAAACAGTCGATTCCCGCCAGAAAGGCGCGACGACTCGGGCGGCGTACCGGCGCGATACTGCGCGCATGCACGGGACGGCCGATCATCCTTCGCCGCGCGCAGCGAGCGGTGCGGCCGCGGAGCAGCTCGCGGCGCGATTCCTCGGGTCGCAAGGACTGACCGTGATCGCCCGCAATTTCCGCTGTCGCATCGGCGAGCTCGACCTGGTCTGCGACGACCGCGGGACGCTCGTGATCGTCGAGGTCCGCCAGCGCGCACGCGCGGACTTCGGGGGCGCGCTGCACTCCGTGACCGCGGCGAAGCAGCGGCGCATCATGCGCACGACCGCGCGGTTCCTGATGCAGGGCCGCCGCTGGCGCGACGCGCGAGTCCGCTTCGACGTGATCGGGATCGACGGGCCGCCGGACGAGCGCGCCCGACTCACCTGGGTCCGCGACGCGTTCCGCTGCCGCTGAAGGGCGGACCGTGCGCGCGCTTCCGGTCCGGCGTCGCGCCGGGGGCTACTTGACCACCTGGAGCTTCGGCCGCTTTCCCGACTTGCCGCCTTTGCCGCCCGGCGCCGCCCCTTCGCCGGCGCTCGTCGGCGGCGGCGGGCTCGGCGCATCGCCGGGATCCGGGTCGGCATCGCCCTCGGAGAAGATCATCCCCTGCCCCGACTCGCGCGAGTAGACCCCGAGCACCGCACGCACCGGCACGTACACCGAGAAGCTCGCGCCGCCGAACCGTGCATCGAACGACAACGCGTCGTTGCCGAGCTGCAGCCCTCGCGTCGCGCCGAGGCTGACGTTCAACACGATCTTGCCGTCCTTCACGTAGGGCCGGGGCACCACCACGCCGTCGACGCTCGCATCGACCACGACGTGCGGCGTCTCGCCGCTGTCGCTGATCCATTCGTGCAGCGCCCGCAGCAGGTACGGCCGACGCGGCTTCACGCGCGCATGCTCCGCTCGGCCTCGGTCAGCGCGGCCCGGAACGTCGGGCGCGAGAAGATCCCGTGCATGTACTTCACGACCGGCTGCGCCTGGGCGGAGAGTTCGACGCCGAGGAACGGCAGGCGCCACAGGATCGGCGCGATGGTCGCATCGACCAGCGAGAACTCGTCGCTGAGGAAGAACGGCTTCGCGCGGAACACCTCGGCGCTCGCGCTGATCGCCTCGCCGAGGACCTTGCGCGCCTGGGCCGCGGCCTTGCCCTGCGGGTCGGACTGGATGTCGCCGGCGATCCCGTACCAGTCGCGCTCGACCCGGTACAGCGCGACCCGGAACTGCGCCCGGGTCACCGGATCGATCGGCATCAGCGGCGGATGGGGAAAGCGCTCGTCGAGGTAGTCGATGATGACCCTCGAATCGTAGAGCACCAGATCGCGGTCGACCAGGGTCGGCAGGCTGTGGTACGGGTTCAACTCGAGCAGGTCCTCGGGCAACTCGTCGCCTCCGGCGCTGACGACGTCGATCGCGATGCCCTTCTCGGCGAGCACCAGGCGGACCCGATGGCTCCACGGATCGGTGGGCCCGGAAAACAACGTCATCACCGCGCGGCGAGTCACGACCGCCGTCTCCTGATCACGCCGGCCGCGGCCAGCCGCCGCGGCCGCGCCTTCAATGAACGTCCTTCCAGTATTCCTTCTTCAGCAGGTAGGTGAGCACGAAGAACAACGCGAGGAACAGCATCACGTACACGCCGAGCTTGCGCCGCTCCGCCTTGATCGGCTCCGCCGTGTAGTTCAGGAAGTTGGTGATGTCCGTGACGAACTCGTCGTACTGCGCGGGGGTCATCGAACCGCCCGTGCCAGGTGTCACGCCCACCAGTTCCATGCGCGTGTGCCCCGAGGCGTCGGTCACGCTCTTGTAGACGGGCTTCTGCACGCCCTGGAGCGTCGCCAGCACGAACGGCATCGCGACGTTCGGCTTGTAGAGGTTGTTCACCCCCCACAGCCGGCTCTTGTCCGCATAGAAGCCCTTCAGGAACGAGTAGATGTAGTCCTTGCCCATGTACCGGGCCATCAGCGTGAGGTCCGGGGGTGCGACGCCGAACCACTTGACCGCGTCCGCCGGCGGCATCGCCGACAGGATGTGATCGAGCGGCTTCTTCGAGGTCAGCATCAGGTTCTTCTTGAGCAACGGCAGCGGGATCTGCAGGTCCTTCGCCATGCGCTCGTAGCGCAGGTAGCGCAACGAGTGGCAACCCGAGCAGTAGTTCATGAAGTCGCGCGCCCCGCGCTGCAACGACTGGATGTCGTTGATGTTCGTGCGCACGTGCTGGAGCGGCACCTCCTGGGCGACCGCCGCCCCGAACGGAAGGAGAACCGCCGCAATCAACCAGAGTCGCTTAAGCATGACCCGTAACCCTCTCCGGCACCGGTTTCACCCGATCGATCTTCGTGTACCAGGGCATCAGCAGGAAGAACGCGAAGTACACCGCCGTGCCGACGCGCGCCAGCAATGGATAGATGCCGGCGGGTGGATGCATCCCGACGTCGCCCAGCGTGACGAACGACAGCACGAACAGCGTGAGCATGACCTTGTAGATCGGCCCCTTGTAGCGGATCGACTTGACCGGCGAGCGATCGAGCCAGGGCACGAAGAACAGGATCACGATCGCCGATCCCATCACCAGCACGCCCCAGACCTGCGTGCCGGCGAACGACGGCACCGCGCGCAGCATCGCGTAGAACGGGGTGAAATACCAAACCGGCGTGATGTCCGGCGGAGTCAGCAGCGGATTCGCCGGCGTGAAGTTCGCGCGTTCCAGGAAGAATCCGCCGAACGTCGGCTCGAAGAAGATCACCGCGCAGAAGATCAACAGGAAGCCCGCGACGCCGACCATGTCCTTGACCGTGTAATACGGATGGAACGGGATGCCGTCGAGCGGATGGCCGTCCGGACCCTTGAGCTTCTTGATCTCGATGCCGTCGGGATTGTTCGAGCCGACCTCGTGCAGCGCCATCAGGTGGGCGATCACGAGGAAGATCAGCGCGAGCGGCAATGCCGCGACGTGCAGCGCGAAGAACCGGTTCAAGGTGGCGTCCGCGATCACGTAGTCGCCGCGGATCCATTCGAGCAGGCTCCCGCCGATCACCGGGAGGCTCCCGAACAACGAGGTGATCACCTGGGCGCCCCAGAAGCTCATGTTGCCCCACGGCAGCACGTAGCCCATGAACGCCTCGGCCATCAGCAGCACGAAGATCAGGCAGCCGAAGATCCAGATCAGCTCGCGCGGCTTGCGCGCCGAACCGTACATCAGCCCCCTGAACATGTGCAGGTACACGACGATGAAGAACGCCGAGGCGCCGGTCGTGTGCATGTAGCGGATCAGCCAGCCCCATTTGACGTCGTTCATGATGTACTGAACGGACCCGAACGCCTCCGCGGCGTCCGGCTTGTAGTCCATCGTCAGGAAGATGCCGGTGACGATCTGGTTCACGAGCACGAGCATCGCGAGCGAACCGAAGAAGTACCAGAAATTGAAGTTCTTCGGCGCGTAGTACTCCGAGACTTGCTCCTTCCAGAGCTTCGTCAGCGGAAAGCGCGCGTCGATCCAGGCGATCAAGCCCCGGCCCTGGCCGGCGGAATCGGGTGATGCGGACATCGGTCAGGCTCCCCTGCGGAATTAAGCGTTCTGCGAAACGTCGTCGACGCCGATCACGATGCGCAGGTCCTTGCCGAACGCATACGGCGGAACGGTGAGGTTCCTCGGCGCCGGCACGTCCTTGAAGACCCGCCCCGACGCGTCGTACTTCGAACCATGGCACTGGCAGTAGAACCCGCCCGGCCATTCCTTGCCGAGGTCGACGCCCGCGACCTGGAACTCGCCGCGCCGAACCTGCGCGCTGGTCGGCGCGCAGCCGAGATGGGTGCAGACCCCGAGACCCACCCAGTACTCGGGATTGCGGGCCCGCGCGGGGCCGCTCGCCTTGATGTAATCCGGCTGCACCGAGTTGTCCGAGTCCGGGTCCACGAGCAGGTCGTTGTGGTCGCCGAGGTGCGCGATGACGTCCTGGGTCCGGCGCACCACGTAGATCGGCTGGCCGCGCCACGCGACCACGACCATCTGGCCCCTTTCGAGCTTCGAGGCATCGAGCTCGACCGGTGCGCCGAGCGCGCGCGCCCGGGCGCTCGGGCTCCAGGAAGCGAGGAACGGGACCGCGGCGAACACGACGCCGATCGCTCCCGTTCCGACGGTCGCCGCCGTCAACAGCCGGCGCCGACTATGATCGATCTTCTCTGCCATTGCGTTTTCCCCTCGACGACCCGCGCCGCTTCCGCGCACGAGCGCTTTCGATCGAGCGCTCGCCCCGGAGCGGCGTGGCGGTATTTAACAATGCGAACCGACGGCGCATTATACATACCGTGCGGCTCGTGCTGGGTCCAGCCTCGGCTCGCCGCGGGCCTCATTGCGGAAAACCCTGGTGAAGACAGCGCGCACCCTCGTAAAAGTACTTATACGGGCGATCGTCCTCGGCCTCGCGGCCGGCTTCGTGATCGTCTGGTGGAAGCCCTCGCTGCTCGAGCGGCCGGCGAGCGAGGTCGCGCGGACCGACGCGACGTCCGAAGCGCCCGCCGGGACGCCGGCCACGGGCCGGATGCCATCGGCGGCCGGCGAGTCCGCCGGACGCGCGCCGGAGCGGCGCATCGTCGTCGCGAGCTTCGCCGACGCGGTCGCGCGCGCGGCGCCCGCGGTCGTCAACATCTACACCGCGAGGGTGGTCACGGAGCGCACCGCGGCGCCGCCGCTCGCGCAGCTGTTCGGCGACTTCTGGCCGACCTACCGCCAGCGCGTCGAGCGCAGCCTCGGCTCCGGCGTGATCGTCGACGCGAACGGCACGATCGTGACGAATCAGCACGTGATAGCGGGCGCCGAATCGATCCGGGTGCAGCTCGCCGACGGTCGCGCCGCCGAGGCGAAGATCGTCGGCGAGGATCCGGACACGGACCTCGCGGTGCTGCGGGTGTCGCTCG
>JAJXYU010000326.1 GCA_021780395.1 Pseudomonadota bacterium | reverse complement strand
CAGGGGGCGATACCGCTTAACGAACGACCACACGATTTTTCCTTTTTTGGTCAGTATCTTGTAGGTCGAAACTTGTGCATCAGATTAGCTATGGATCAAAAACTTATCAAGAAACTGTTAAATCGACCGTGATCGCACTCACGTTAATCGCTCCTGGCCAGCCGATCGCCGGCACTTCCGGCCGGCGGCGTTGTCTCTCAAGCAGGGCGGGCGAAGACGGTCGGAGGTCCGATGGTCGTACCAGAATGGAACGGGTGCCGGCGTGTACAGATCGCGTAGGGCGCGGGCTCGCCGTCAAGCGAACCCGGCACCTCGAAATCCGGCAACCCCGCTATCCTAGGCACGGTCGGCCCTTAGACCGGAAGCTTTGCGTCCCCACCTTTCGATGGGTATGCCCCTTGATCAGGCGGTAAACTGCCTGCGCAATTCCGCCGGGCAATAAGTTAGAACGGTTTTACGTGCTCAAACGATACCTGGTTCTCATATCTCGCATTTGCATCCTCGGTGTTGGCGCCGCAACATTGTTCGTCTTCGCGAACGTCTGCGCGTATGTCTACCTGAAGCCGGGCCTGCCGAACGTCGATACCCTGCGCGACGTGCAGTTGCAGGTGCCGCTGCGCGTCTATACGCGCGATGGCCGGTTGATCGCCTCGCTCGGCGAGCAACGGCGCATCCCGGTGCGTTACGACGAGATTCCGAAGCTGCAGGTCGACGCGTTCCTCGCGGCCGAAGATGATCGTTTCTTCCAGCATCCGGGGGTCGACTGGGAAGGCATCGTCCGTGCGGCCCTGGCCGACCTGCGGGCCGGGGGCGTGCGCGAGGGCGGCAGCACGATCACGATGCAGGTCGCGCGTGACGTCTACCTTTCGCCGCGGCGCGACATGAAGCGCAAGCTGAGCGAGATCTACCTGTCGCTGCTGATGGACGCCCAGTACTCGAAGCAGGACATCTTTTCAATCTACGCGAATCGGACCTTCCTCGGCGAACGCGCCTACGGCATCGGCGCCGCGGCCGAGGTGTACTACGGCAAGACGCTCGATCAGCTCACCCTGCCCGAGATGGCGATGATCGCCGGGCTCCCGAAGGCCCCCTCGGACATCAACCCGGTCGTGAATCCGGCGGCCGCGCGGATCCGCCGCGCGTACGTGCTCGGCCGGATGCGCGATCTCGGCTACATCAGCCAGGCCGATTATGCGGCGGCGATCGCCAGTCCGGTCGCGACCTACGTCCATGGACCGACGCGCGAGGTGCAGGCGCCCTACGTCGCGGAGATGGTGCGCTCGGCATTGCTCGCGATGTACGGCAACGGGATCTACACCAGCGGCTACAAGGTGATCACGACGATCGACTCGCGCCTGCAGCTCGCCGCGAATGTCGCGCTGCGGACCGGCTTGCTGGAATACGATCGCCGCCACGGTTATCGCGGTCCGGTGGGACACCTGAGCCTGCGCCAAGCACCGAACCCGCGTGCGCTCTCCGCCGCGCTCGGCCGCTTCCCGGACGTCGGCGGGCTGCGCCCGGCCGTCGTCGAGAGCGTCGCGCCGAAGAGCGCCCGGATCTTCGTCGAGAACCTGGGCGTGGTCACGCTCCCCTGGGACAAGATCGACTGGGCGCGACGGGCGCTCGCCGGCGGCAACGTCGGCCAGGCGCCCCGCACCGCCTCGGACGTGTTCCACCGCGGCGACGTGATCTACACGGTCGGCACCACGGCGCAGAACCTGCAGTTCGTGCAGGTCCCGCAGGCACAGGCGGCGCTGGTCGCGATCGACCCGCATGACGGCGCGATTGCCGCGCTCGACGGCGGCTTCGATTACTACCAGAGCAACTTCAATCGCGCGACCCAGGCCGAGCGCCAGCCGGGTTCGGCGTTCAAGCCGTTCATCTATGCGGCGGCGTTCGACAAGGGGTACACGCCGGCGAGCGTGATCCTCGACGCGCCGATCGTGCTCGGTGGAGCGACCGACGCGAAGGCCTGGCGACCGCAGAACGATGCGAACAAGTTCTACGGGCCGACGCGCCTGCGGATCGCGCTGGTGCGCTCGCGCAACCTGGTCACGGTGCGCCTGATGCGCGACATCGGCGGCGAGTACGCACGCAACTACGTGACGCGCTTCGGCTTCACCAAGGCCCAGCTGCCGGACAACCTGACCCTCGCGCTCGGCACCGCGGACGTGACGCCGCTGCAGCTCGCCGAGGCCTACGCGCCGTTCGCGAACGGTGGCTTCCGCGTGAGTCCCTATTTCATCGACCGGATCGTCGACGAGAGCGGGAACACGGTGTTCCAGGCCGATCCGCCGATCGCGTGCTTCGACTGCGGCGAGCAGGCGCTACCCCCGGCGCAGGCGCTCGGCTCGCTCGGGACGAGCGCTACCGAGACCCCGCCACCATCACCCGCCACGCCGCTCACCCCGGGAACGCCGCTGGTGACGGCCGCGAGCGCCCCTGCCTCCTCGGCACTCGACACGGGCCAGCCGGACGGCAAGTTCCTGATCCCGGGCCAATACCTCGCACCGCAGGTGATCCGCCCGCAAATCGCCTACCTGCTCGCCGACATGATGGCGGACGTGATTCGCCACGGGACCGGCATCCGCGCCCGCGTGCTGCACCGCGATGACGTCGCCGGCAAGACCGGCACCACGAACGATCAACGCGACGCCTGGTTCTCCGGCTTCAACGGCGACCTGGTCGCGACGGTTTGGGTCGGCTTCGACCAGGACCAATCGCTCGGCCCGGGCGAGGAAGGCGGGCGCACCGCGGTGCCGATCTGGACCTATTTCATGCATCAGGCGCTCGAGGGCGTGCCCTTGCGCCGCGTGCCGATGCCCAACGGGATCGTGACCGCGCGGATCAACCCCGAGACCGGGCTGCTCGCGAGCGCGGATGACCCGAACGCGATCATGGAGAAATTCATCGAGGGCAACCTGCCGAAGCCGGAGGGGCCGGAGGGCAAGGGGAGCGCGAAGCCGGCCGAGTCCGAGAAATCGATTTTCTAGCGGGCGCGACGCCGCGATGACGAAACGGTTTTCCCAGCGCGCCGAGGATCTGCGTCGCCTGCTCGCCGAAGAGGCCGCGCGCTGGATCGGCGATCACGGGATCGAGGATTACGGTCAGGCGAAGCGCAAGGCGGCGGAGCGGCTCGGGATCGCGGATGCCGCGGCGCTGCCGAGCAACCTCGAGATCGAGGCGGCGCTGCGGGAGCGCCAGCGATTGTTCGGCGGCACCGCGCACGGCGCGCGCCTCAAGGAACAGCGGCGCGCGGCGATCGACGCGATGCGGCTGCTCGGCGAGTTCGAACCGCGCCTGGTCGGGCCGGTGCTCGCCGGCACCGCGACCGCGCACAGCGACATCAGCCTGCATGTGTTTGCGGATTTTGCCGAGGCGGTCGCGATGCGCCTGATGGAGGTCGGCATACCGCACTCGATCCGCGAGCACCGGCTGAAGATGGACGCCGATCGCAGCGTGAGCTTTCCGGCGCTGCGCTTCCAGGCCGGCGAACGCACGATCGACGCGACGGTGTTCCCGGTCGATGGGATCCGCCAGGCGCCGTATTCACCCGTCGACGGCCGTCCGATGCGGCGCGCGGATCTGCGCGAGGTCCTGGCGCTGGTCGACTCGCCGACCTAGGGTCCGGCCGACGGCCGCGTCCGTGCCGCCCGCCACACGGCCATCGTGTCCGCGGATCCCTGTGCCCGCACGTCGTTGTCGCTGAGGATCTTCGCCGTCGCGGCCAGCATCGCGCGCCGCGGGAATACGAACGCCTCCCCCGTGTTCTGGTCGAACTCGAAGGTCACGAACTTGCCGCGCGCGTCGCGCAGCACCTCGACGAGTTGATCGAGGCTGCCGATCCGCACGCCGTCGACGCTCGACACGACCCATCCGAGGGGATTCGAGTAGCCGATCGCGAGCTGGCTCGGAAAGAACGGCGAGGCGACCACGACGAGTTCCCGGCGTTGCGGTGTCGGCCGGTCGAGCGCCGCGGACAGCAGCGGGCTGTCGATCAGGCCGATCGTACGGGCGAGGTTCGCGTTCTGCAGGAACGACAGGAACTGCCAGGACACCTTCGAGAATACCAGCGGCCCGTAGATGAAGTACGAGGGGTATCGTCCGTCGAGGTTCTGGACGAGCGTGTGCCGGGCGGAATCGACCGGCAGCTCTATTCGCCGCGACGTGCCGTCGCGGACGATCTCGAGTGGAAGCCGCCCGTTGCGCGCGAGTTTCTGCACGAGGTAGCGAAAATCCACGCGCAAGTCGTCGCGGATCTTCACCATGCCCTCGTCGTCGATCGGCGTGTCGCCGATCCGCGTGATCACGTCCCATTGCTTCAGCGGATAGCCGGCGGCCGCGTCGTAGGGCCGGTAGACGACCACGCCATGAACCGACGGGGGCACCTTCAGGAACGCGCGCAGCGCCGGGTTCTGCAGCGTCTGCAGCGCGTCGTACATGGCGGGCTTGCCGAGGTATCGGCCATCGTGGATCTCGGAGAGGAACAGGTCGATCTCTTGGTTCGGGATGATGTAGCCGATGTTCTCGGCGTTGCCGAGCCGGCTGAACGTGAGTCCGATCATTCGCCCGTCGACGACCGCCGGGCCGCCGCTGTTGCCCGGGTTGATCGCCGCGTCGATCTGGATCCGCAATCCCGAGACCGGGAAATTGTACGGAACGAATTCGATCCGCGAGACGATCCCCTTGGTGATCGACAGCGACGTGCCGCCGGTCGGGAAGCCGTACGCGAGCACGGTATCCTTCACCCGCGGCAGCCCGGCCGCGCGCGCGAGCGGCGGATGCGCGCGGAAGAACGCGGGATCGTCCAGTTGCAACACGGCGAGGTCGATCCCCGGCGCGACCGCGACCACGTGCGCCGGGATCTTGTCGCCGGACTCGTGCCCCTGGACCTCGATCTGCGCCGCATACAGCACGACGTGCGCATTCGTGAGGATGCGGTCGCCGCCGATCACGACCCCCGAGGCGCTGATCTCGGCCGGCCCCTGCCTGGTCCACGGTCGATAGGGGTTTGGATAACGCATCGTCGCGAAGATCTTCACGACGGAGTTCGACACATCGTCGGTCGGTGCGGACGCGGCGACGGCCCGCACGGTCGCCACGCAGGCGAGCAGCACGCCGATCGCGAGCGCCGAAAAGATCCCGAATCCATCGGAGCGGCTTTTCATCGGATTCTCCCTGCTGACATCACTTCGCGTCGACCGAGAACGCGAGCACCAGTCCGGCGGTCGGCCCGCCGCGCGGGCGATCGACCGCGTCGACGAACGCCATGCCGTTGACGACCGTCGGCCCGTCGCGATCGAGGGGACCGCCGTGTACCAGCCCCCCGTTGACCGTCGGCAGCTCGTGCGCCGCATCGAAGTCCCAGACCATCATGCCGTCGATCGTCGAGTAGGCCCGAAGGTGGCCGTCGTGCGAACCACAGAACACGATCCCGGGAATCACCGTGACCGCATGCGCCCGGACCGGATCGCAGCCACCGGTCACCGCACAATCGGGCTGCGGCGCGGCCTTGCGCCAGCGCAGCACGCCGGTCGCGATGTCGATCGCGGCGATCACCGCGTTGTCGCGACCGGCCCGCGGAACCCGGCTCGCCGCCGCGACATACACCTTGCGATGGTCCGCGGCATGGCTCCAGTCGACGCCGCCGGCGACCGACAGCACCGGGGTGCGCCACAGCAGCGTCCCGCGATCCGGATCGAACGCGTCGACGACGCCCGCCGCGCTCGTGGTGAGCAGCACCTGCCGGCCGTTCGCCAAGGACTCGAGGATCGGCGGGTCGGCGGTCGGCGGTCGCGCCGGGGTCCCGGCCCGCGCCGCGACCGCGGATGCGGCCGCACGCCCGTGCCGCTTGGAGCGGCTCTTCGCAGGCTTCGGCGGCGTCGCGGATGGCGCCGGCAGAATCGGATCGGGAGGTGCCTGCCCTGTCCAGCGCAGCGTGCCGTCGGCGAGATTCAACGCGACGAGGGTCCCGGCATCACCGATCGCGACGTAGAGCGCGCCCCGGCGCGAGTCGATCGTCGGCGACGTCGGGGCGGCCGTACCGCCGTCGCCCGCGGGCGGGGTGACGAGCGGCGGCGACTGCCACAGGATCGCACCGCTCGTGAGGTCGAGGGCGACCAGCCAGCCGCCATCGCCCGCCGTCGATGCGATCGGCACATACAAGCGGCCGCCGTCGACGACCGGCGCGGCGCTCACGGAGCCGTGCAGACGCGCGCCGAGCGCGGCCCGCCACAAGAGCGTTCCGCGACTCGCGTCGAGCGCGGTGACCGTTCCGTCCGCGTCTCCGAAGATCGCCGCGCTCGGCGGCTCGAGCACCCGGATGTGCGCCTTTTGCAGATGCCAGCGGCGCCAACGCGGCCGCAGCGTGACCGGTTTGCCGAGCGCCCCGATCACGATCGGCGTATCGATCGGCGCGGCGGCGTCGAAGGTCCAGTAGGTGCATCCGGTACGCGCCGCGAGCGAGTAGACCCAGCCGGTCGAACCCGTGACGAACACCCGGCCGCCGACCACGGTCGGCTGAGAATACGATCGCGCCGGCGCCAGCGCGTACGCCCACCGCAGCGCGAGTTTCGGGACGTCGGTCGCGCGCAGCGCGGGCTCCGGCTGGTAGCGGCTGTTGCCGTCGTCGCGTCCCCAACCATTCCACTCCGCGGTACCGATCGCGACCGGCGTGCCGGGATTCGCGGAGGCGGGGCACGGCCGATCGGCCGCCCTGGCGCGCACCAGACCCGCGCCGGACCAGGCAACGACGGCGAGCGTCGCGGCGAGCGCGCGGGAGCGTGCCGCCCGCACCACGTCAGCGCCGATCGAGGGGCACGTAGTCCCGCTGCGTCGGCCCGGTGTAAAGCTGCCGGGGACGGCCGATCCGCATGTGCGGATCCGAGACCATTTCCTGCCAGTGGGCGACCCAGCCGGCGGTGCGTGCGATCGCGAACATCACCGTGAACATCGAACGCGGGATCCCGAGTGCGCTGTAGATGATCCCGGAGTAGAAGTCGACATTCGGATACAGTTTGCGGGAGACGAAATATTCGTCCTTCAGCGCGATTTCCTCGAGCCGCAGCGACAGTTCGAACAACGGCGTCTCCGCGTGACCGAATTTCTCGAGCACCCGGTAGCACATCGAGCGGATGATCTTCGCACGAGGATCGAAGTTCTTGTAGACACGATGACCGAATCCCATCAGCCGCACGTGGTCGCGCTTGTCCTTCACGCGCGCGAGGAACGACTCGATGTTCGCGACGGTGCCGATCGACTCGAGCATGTCGAGCACCGCTTCGTTCGCGCCGCCGTGCGCCGGCCCCCACAGGGCCGACACGCCGGCCGAGATCGCCGCGTACGGATTCGCGCCGGTGCTCCCCGCGAGCCGGACGGTCGAGGTGCTCGCGTTCTGTTCGTGGTCCGCGTGCAGGATCAACAGCAGGTCGAGCGCCTCGGCGGCGATCGGATCGATCGAGTAGGGCTCGCAGGGCACGGCGAAGAGCATGTTCAGGATGTTCGAGCAGTACCGCAGATCGTTGCGCGGGTAGACGAACGGCTGGCCGAGCGAGTGCTTGTAGGCGGCCGCCGCGATCGTCGGGAGCTTCGCGATGATGCGGTGCGCGAAGATCTCCCGATGTCGCGGGTCATTGATGTCCGTGCTGTCGTGATAGAAGGCCGCCATCGATGCGACCACCGCCGACACCATCGCCATCGGATGCGCGTTGTGGTGGAAATCCTCGAAGAACCGCAGCAACTGCTCGTTGATCATCGTGTGCCGCGTGATCGAGCATTGGAACGCGTCGAGTTCCTGCTTCGACGGGAGCGATCCGTAGATCAACAGATTCGCGACTTCGAGGAACGTCGACTTCTCGGCGAGCTGTTCGACCGGGTAACCGCGATAGAGCAGCATCCCTTCGTCGCCGTCGATGAACGTGATCTTGCTCTCGGTGCTCGCGGTCGCCATGAATCCGGGATCGAAGGTGAACAGCCCGTGGTCCTTCGGTATCGGCGCGATGTCGAGCACTGGCGGCCCCATCGTGCCGCTGCGCGCCTCGAGAACGGAGGTCTTGCCGGTCGCCAGGTTCTTCAGTTCGTACTTCGTGGTCATGCGCTCATCCACTGCTCAAGGAGACCCGCCGGTATCGAGGTTCGGAAGGTTTGCACGAGCGCGCCAACGAAAGCAAGCGGCCGCGCCGCGCGGATCGAACCGCGCCGGGCGCGACTCGTCGCGTCGCGTGGGATGCGTCGCGTGGGATGAAACGGGAAGTGATTCGCGTTCTACGGCGCCGGATCGCGCCGATCCGCGTACGTGGCGCCGGACCCGCGTCCCGGCGCCATCGGCGCTCTGCCTCAGCCGCGCGTCGCGGCTGCCGCGTATTTCTTGCGGAACTTGTCGACCCGGCCGCCGGTATCGACGATCTTCTGCTTGCCGGTGTAGAACGGGTGGCAGTTCGAACACACTTCGATCTGCAAGTCGTGCCCGATCGTCGAGCGCGTCTTGAAAGTATTCCCGCAGCTGCAGGTCACCGTGATGTCTTGGTATTCGGGATGGATGCCGGCCTTCATGAATCTGGTCCTCGAGAGTCCTCTACGTGTCGTCCGGGCAGAATCGCCGCGCGCCTCGCGACGCGACGCCATGCCGCCTGATCGTGCCGTCCCGGGCCGATCCGCCGGCGCCAAACGGGCCGCGAAGTTTAGCCGTTCGCCCGAACGACGACAAGCGGTCTGCGACACCGATCCCTACCCGCCGTCGTCAGAGGACGATTGTCCACAATTCCTGTGGATAACTCTGTGGAGGAAGGATACCTCGTCGATGCACAGGCGCGAAAATTAGCGAATCTGTTGAGATGATCAAAAAATAGACAGGCTATTTTGCCTTATTAAAACAATGAGTTATATAAACCATTTGACCTATTGTCGTTGCAATGTGTCGTAGGTGCCGCATTCAGGCGGGTCCCTGATGGGATGTGCATAAGCTCAGGCGAGGAAATCGGCCTGCAGGTCGTTGAGGAAGCGCCGGCCGAGTGCGGTCGGCCGCCAACCGCCCGGTCGAGCCTCGAGCAAACCGCGCCGCACCGCGCGCTCGAGCGGCGCCATGATGAATTCGATCGCGAGCCCGGTGCGCTCCTCGAGCAATGCACGGTCGAACCCGTCGATCAGGCGCAGCGCATTCAGCAGGAATTCGAACGGCAGATCGGCGCGCGCGACGCGCGTTCGTTCACCGCATCGGCCTGCGATTGCGGCGGCCGCGTACGCGCCGGGCATCCGCGGTTTCACGCTGCGCCAGATCTGCGCTGGCAACTCGAGGCTCAGCTTGCCGTGAGCGCCCGCGCCGATGCCGAGGTAGTCGCCGAATTCCCAGTAGTTCAGGTTGTGACGACAGCGCGCGCCCGCGCGCGCGTACGCCGAGACCTCGTACTGCCGATACCCGGCGTCGGCGAGCGCGCGACCGCACTCGACCTGCATCGTATACGCCGAATCCTCGTCGGGCAGCACCGGTGGCCGCGCATGGAACGGCGTCCCCGGCTCGAGCGTGAGCTCATAGTGCGATAGGTGCGCCGGGCCGAGCGCGCACGCCGCGACGACGTCCGCGAGCGCGCGTTCCGGGGTCTGGCCGGGAAGCGCGTACATGAGGTCGAGATTGAAGTTCGCGAGGCCCGCGGCGTGCAGCTCCTCGACCGCCGCGAACGTCTCGCGCGGCGAATGGATCCGCCCGAGCGCGCCGAGCGCCGCGGCATCGAAGCTTTGCGCGCCGAGCGAGACGCGGTTGATTCCCGCCGCGCGATAACCGGCGAAAGTGCCGCGCTCGACCGTCCCCGGATTCGCTTCCAGCGTGATCTCTGCGTCGGTCGCGAACGGCGCGCGGGCGCGCAGCCCGTCGAGCAGGCGGGCGATCTCATCGGCGGCGAACAGGCTCGGCGTGCCGCCGCCGAGGAATACGGTCTCGATCCGGCGGTTCCCGATCGACGGGAGCTCGGCCGAGAAATCGGCGAGCAGCGCATCGATGTACGCCGGATCCGGACGCGCCGAGCGCAGCTCGTGGGAGTTGAAATCGCAGTACGGGCATTTGCGCACGCACCATGGCAGGTGCACGTACAGCGACAGCGGGGGCAGCGTATTCAGCGGCGGTGGTCCCCGGCGCCCGGCGCGAGCCGTTCGAGGCGCTCCCGCAGGACGCGCATCGCGACGCCCCGATGGCTGATCCGGTTCTTGTGCGCCGGGTCGAGTTGTGCCGCCGTGCAGCCGAGGTCGGGCACGAGAAAGTGCGGATCGTATCCGAAGCCGGCCGTGCCGCCCGGCGCATCGACGATTCGGCCCTCCCAAGTCCCCTCGGCGAGCAGCGGCGCGGCGGCCGGGTCGGCCGGCAGGTAGACGAGCACGCAGCGATAGCGGGCGGCGCGTCGCTCCGGCGGCACGCCGGCGAGCGCGGCGACGAGCTTCGCGTTGTTCTCGGCGTCGCTCGCGCCGGGGCCGGCATAGCGCGCCGACCGAACGCCGGGCGCCCCGGCGAGCGCGTCCACCTCGAGTCCCGAATCGTCCGCGATCACCCCGAGTCCGGTCGCCGCGCGTGCGTGCCGCGCCTTGAGCAGGGCGTTCTCGAGAAAGCTCGCGCCGGTCTCCTCGGGAGGCGCGACCGCGTGCTCCGCGAGACCCGCGACCTGGAACGGCAAGCCCTCGAGCAGCGCGCGGAGCTCGCGCCACTTGCCGGGGTTGCCGGTGGCGATCAGCAGTCGGCTAACCGCCGCGCGCACCGATTTGCGCCGCGTGCAGACGGCCGATCCCGGTGGCGGCCAGATCGAGCAGACGGTCGAGCTCGTGGCGGCGGAACGCGTGACCCTCGGCCGTGCCCTGGATCTCGATGAAGGCGCCGCCGCTGTTCATCACCACGTTCATGTCGGTCTCCGCATCGGAATCCTCGGCGTAGTCGAGATCGAGCACGGCGAGCCCGCGGTAGATGCCGACCGAGACCGCGGCGACCTGCCCGTGCAGCGGGTTCGCGCGCAGCGTGCGTCGCCCGAGCAGCGTGTCGATCGCGTCGGCCAGCGCGACGTAGCCCCCGGTGATCGCCGCGGTGCGCGTCCCGCCGTCGGCCTGCAAGACGTCGCAATCGATCGTGACCGTCCGCTCGCCGAGCGCCTTGAGATCGACGATCGCGCGCAGACTCCGGCCGATCAACCGCTGGATCTCCTGCGTCCGGCCCGACTGCTTGCCCCGCACCGCCTCGCGCGCGCCGCGCGTGTGCGTCGCGCGCGGCAACATGCCGTACTCGGCGGTGATCCATCCCTGCCCCTTGCCGCGCAGGAACGACGGCACCCCGTCCTCCACGGTCGCGGTACACAGCACGCGGGTGTCGCCGAATCCGACCAGCACCGAGCCTTCCGCGTGTCGGGTATAGCCACGCGTGAACGCCAGTGCGCGCAATTCGTCCGGCGCGCGGCCGCTCGGTCGCGCGCTCATGCGGCCCGCCAACGCAGCGCCGCGGCACTCGTGTTGTCGCTGTAGGGCGCGGATGCATCCACCGCGCGGCCGCCCAACGCGGTCAGCGCCGCTCGCAGCGGCTCGTCGGTGGTTTCGGCGAAGCGCACCAGGTCTTCCTCCTTCAAGCCGGACCAGAATCCGTCGGTGCACAGCAACAACAGGTCCCCGGGCTCGAGCCGGCGCAGCGAAGAGAGACTCATCTCCGGCAGCACCGGATCCCCGCCGAGGCAACACTCGACGTAGTTGCGCATCGGATGCCCGTGGATCTGCGATTCCGTGATCAGCCCCTCGCGCAACAGCACCTCGACGTGGCTGTGATCCCGGGTACGCTCGACGACCCGGTGCGCGCGCAGCTGGTAGACGCGGCTGTCACCGACATGTGCCCAATAGGCGGACGCTCCCTGCACCAGGCAGACCGCGCAGGTCGCCCTCGGTCGCGCCTCGACCGCAAGCCCGCGGCCGAGCTCGGCCACCGCGTCGTGCGCGCGGCCGATCGCGAGGTGCAGGAACCCGAGCGGGTCGAACACGGGATGCGCGGTCTGCCAGAACGCCTCCAGCAGCGTCGCGAGCGCGGTCTCCGCGGCACGCGCACCCTCGGCGTGACCGCCCATGCCGTCGACCACGACGAGGAGCGCCGAGTGCTCGTCGGCGGCTGCCGCGACCCGGTCCTGGTTCTCTTCGCGATGGCCGATCAGGCTCACGTCCGCGATCTCTATTTGCAAGGAACGCTCCTGGGGTTCTGCTAGACTTTCGGCGATTATCACCGATTTACGGCCGCAAACCCTATGATCCGAAGCATGACGGGCTTCGCCCGCCGCGAGAGCCATTGCAGCTGGGGCATGCTCGCGTGGGAGCTGCGGACCGTGAACCACCGCTTCCTCGAGATCGCGCTGCGCCTGCCCGAGGAATGCCGGCCGATCGAGGCACGCATCCGCCACGGGATCGGTGCCGCGCTGCGCCGGGGCAAGGTCGACGGCACGTTGTCGTTCCGACCGGCGGCGACCGCCGCCACCCTCGACATCGACACCCGGCTGCTCGAATCACTCGCGGCCCGTGCGCGCGACGCAGCGGCGCTCGCCGGACCCGCCGCCCGCATCGAGGTCGTCGACCTGCTGCGTTGGCCCGGCGTGGTCCGCGACGCCGCGCAGGAATCCGCGCCGATCCAGGAGGCCGCGCTCGAGCTGCTGCAGGACGCGCTCGCCGAACTGGGACGGTTCCGCGACGCGGAGGGAGCAAGGCTCCAGGCCGGCCTCGAACAGCGCTGCAGTGGCCTGCTCGACCTCGCCGAGCGGGTCGCGGCCCGGCGCCCCGGCATCGTGGAGCGCCAGTACGCGAAATTGCGCGAGCGGATCGCCGAGTTCGGTGTCATGGCCGATCGCGGCCGCCTCGAGCAGGAGCTCGCGATCCTCGCGCAACGGCTCGACGTGGACGAGGAAATCGACCGTCTGCGCGGTCACGTCGCCGAGATACGCACGGCCTTCGGTGTGGACGAGCCCGCCGGTCGCCGGCTCGATTTCCTGATGCAGGAGCTCAATCGCGAGGCCAACACGCTGTCATCGAAGTCGCAGGACGTCGAGACGACGCGCGCGGCCGTCGACATGAAGGTCCTGATCGAGCAGATGCGCGAGCAAGTGCAGAACATCGAATGACTTCCAGCGTCGTCCGGAGACTTCCGGAGGGAACGCTGCAAGCCACTGAATTTCTGGGAGTTTTACCCAATATCGTCCACTAGCCTCCAGCGACCTCTGGGCTACACTTGTAGCTAGAGGCGTAGCTAGAACGGCGTCGAGTTGTAGCTAAATTTGTAGCTGCCATTCGACGAGCAAGGGGTGTTCGTGCAGTGCTGGAAGCACTCCACGAACACCCCGAAGCAAGACAGCGAGGGGCGAAATGGCGCGCGCGAAACTCACGGCGCTGGCGGTGGATCGAGCGCATCGGGCCGGCGCACCGGTGCTCTTGAGTGACGGCGACGGGCTCTACCTTCGCAAGCAGAATCGCGAGAGCGCCTCGTGGACCTTGCGCTATACCTTCGCAGGCCGACCGCATTGGCTGACCCTCGGCAACTATCCCGATATGCCACTCGCCCAGGCGCGCATCGAGGCTCGTCAGGCGCGCGTACTGCTCGACAAGCAGCAGGATCCGCTGTCCGTCCGACGCGCCGCCCTGGCGGAAGAGCGCCAGAAGGGCTCGTTCAAATCGCTGTGCGAGGACTGGTACCGGGCCGAAGTCCAGGCGCGCGGCCTCAAGCACCCCGCCGTGCCGCGCCGGTATCTCGACAAGTACCTGCTGCCGAAGCTCGGACGATTTGCGGCGAGCGACATCACGCCGGCCGACGTGGCACAGCTTCTCGATGACCTCAAGGGCCGTTCCCCGACGGCGGCGAATGATCTTTTGCGCTTCACGCGACGGATTTTCGCCTTTGGCGTACGGCGTCGTTTCCTGATGAGCAACCCGGCCAGGCCCGCCGCTGCCAGCCAGGGCACCAACCCATTCAAACCGATCAGGGTGGACGTGGAGAAGCGCGCGGGAGTTGCCATCGCGGTCAGCGTGCGCCCAGCCGGGTCGCAACGGCATTGCGAGTTTCCGGACTCAGGCGAGCGAACTCCTCTTCGGTCAACAGGCCTTCGGCGTGCAGACCGGCGAGCATCTCCAATGCCGTCGAACGCCGCGGGTCGTTGAAGAGCCGGGCGATCTCGCGATCGCGCTGCTGAACGAGCTCGAAGAGAGTCTGGTAGCGCTCGTGGGTACCTTTTGAGCTGTCCCGCACGACTTGTTCGACCTCGCGGAACACTCGATCACAATAGCGCTCCAGGGCGAGCGGGTGCACGGCGCGCAGCAGTTTCCAGTCGGCTTCCTTGATGGCGTGTTGCATAGGGTGCATCCGTATGAGACGGCCTTTTTCCGCCTGGAGCGCCGCGAGCCGATCCTGCTCCGTCACGGTGATTCCATCTCCGCCGCCAGCTCCTTGACGTACTTTCCATAGCTGAACACTCGACCCCGCTGCCGGTTGGTGAGCTCTCCCACTACACCGATGGTCTCGAGATGGGCGAGCGATTTGTTCACCGTGGCGGCCGTAAGTCCGGTGGCCTTGACTAGCGATGTTGCAGTGGAGATGGGCTGCCGCTGCAGTGCCTGATGGACCGCGAGGGCGGAGGGTGCTGCGCGTCCCAGGCGGGCGATTCGGTCGCGATCGGCGTTGACCAGCGCCAGCAGCGCGTTCGCGGTTGCCACGGCTTGGGTCGCACTCGCCTCGATGCCTTCCGCGAAGAAATCCAGCCAGCGCTCCCAGTCGCCGCGCAGTCGGACATCATTCAGCAATTCGTAGTAGAGCGCCCGGTGCCTCTTGAAGTACAGGCTTGGATAGAGCATCGGCTCGCGCAATACCCCGTCGGCGACCAGCTGCAAGACGATGAGCAGCCGACCGATACGTCCATTGCCGTCGAGGAACGGGTGGATGGTTTCGAACTGCACATGGACCAGTGCCGCCTTGAGCAGCGGTGGCACGGGTTCGGGTTCGTCGTTGAGAAATCGTTCCAGTGACGCCAGACACGTTGCCACGTCACTGGCCGGTGGCGGGACGAACACGGCATTGCCGGGTCGGGTACCGCCTATCCAAACCTGAGAACGGCGCAGCTCGCCCGGCGCCTTGGCCTTCCCACCGGGGTGCGAGAGCAACACCTTGTGCATCTCGCAGAGCAAGCGAGTACACGCCGGCAGGCCGCCGCGAAGTTTCTTCAGTCCCCGCTCCAGCGCTGCCACGCACCGACTGACCTCCCGGGCATCCTCGACGGGTACGCCTGGCTCCTCATCGACCTCGTAGAGCAGCAGATCGGCGAGTGAGGATTGGGTGCCTTCGATTTGCGAGGACAGCACCGCCTCTTTGCGCACAAAGCTGTAGAGGAGCAACGCCGCATTGGGCAGCAGTGAGGTAACGGAATCGAGTCGACCCAGCGCGACGAGCGCCGCGTCGAACTTGTGCCGCAACGCCCCCGACCACAAGATGGGCGGGTCCGGCGGCAGCGGTGCCGGAACGAACGCCTGGAACGGTTCTCCTGCCGTCGAGACGCTGATGTAGTGACCGGGTTGGGGTCGATCCATGCGGACTCAGAGAGCCTAAAATAACGCCCGGTCTTATTTTAGGTTAATGAAACAACCTAAATCAACGACTCCGGGCCTGCTCGGCGAGCGCGGTCTGGCCCTGGTTTTTCAGCGCTTCGCTGGTGGCAAGCCATCGGCGCTCCAGAGCTTGCCGTGTCTCGCGGATTTTCCGTTTGGCGGAATCGCCGACCCGATCCCCCGTCCGTAGAGCCTCTGCCGCTGCATGGGCACGCTCGCGCATGTGGGTGGATGAGCCGCGCTGAGCCGCGCGATAGATGCCGTCGGACTTCCGCGGGCGTGTTTCCCCGCGCACGAAACGCGGTGTCGCATTGGCCGCGACGCCGACCCGGCGCAGCTGGTGCGCGAATTCCTCTCGCCACTGGCGCAGCGTGGCCTTGCGGATATTCATGCGTTCACCCTGCTCGCTGACCGCCTTGACGATGACATGCACGTGGGGGTGCGGCTCATCGGTATGCAGCGCCAGGACATAGCGATGCTTGAACGCCAGTTGCTCGCGGCAGAATCCCTGCGTCGCAGCAAGCACCTTGGCCGCCGGCGTTCCGGCCGGCATCGAGAACACCAGCTTGTGCACGAGCTTCGGCGCCCGCCGTCCCTTCAATCCGCCGAGACCCGACTGGCATTCCGCCAGGTCGAGATCCCAGTCCTCGATCAGGTCTGTGGCGGCGTCGCCATCCTGGAGCCGCTGACCGTCGTCGGCCAGCAGTTCCACATCCCCCTGCCGGCCGACGTACGCCAGGTGCTGGCGCACCACCGCCGCCGAAATGGCGCCGGCCGGCAATACCTTGACCATGACTTCCGGCGTGCGGGCGACGGTGCGTGCGATCTGCTGGATCTGCGCCGGCGACAGGCGGTCACGCCGGTCGGGGCCCCATCGACCATGGCTCACGATCTCCAAGAAAGGTTCATCAGGGATGCGTTTCGACATACCCGACCTTCCAGCTCACGGCGTTTTCCCGGAGCAGCGCTTTGACGTGATCCCGCAGGGCCTCGCAGACCCGGAGCATTGCCTGGAATTCAACGGGATGAGCCTTGCGGTCGAGGTAGAGCAAATAGTCGGCGAAGCCGAAGCCGGACTTCATCGGAAATTCGCGCACGGCGATGCCGCGGCCGGCGGTCAGGTCCAGGTCGTCGCGGTCCTGCACGAGCCAACCGGACGCAATTAGTTTCGCGTCGATGTCGTGGCGGGTCTTCTGCTCCGGAGTTTCGATCACAGGAAGCGCCAGATCACCGAACGCGCTGGCAGCTACGGGAGAGACCAGCCGCGTAGGCGGTTGCATGCATCATCACAATTCCCGTTGCCTCCCTGATTGGCGGTTCGTACAGTCTAGTTTCCAACCCCGCCGACGATAGAATCTCCGGCTCGACGCCTCCCTCGCGGAGGCGTCTATGATTTCGCATTAGCAATTGCGACCGCAGCTCCCTTGGCCATCAAGTAACCTTACCCGGCATGATCCGAAATGTGGCCCAGGGTGGCTGTAGCTGGAAGTGTAGCTACTTAGGGAAATGACCGGTGTTAGTCGATACGAATCATAAAGTTATGCTCGTTCCGCGCGAGCAGGTGCAGAACGTCGAGTAACCCCGTGGGCACCGATCGCGCCAACAACGGCGGCCGCGGCCGCCTCTACGTGATCGCCGCGCCGTCGGGCGCCGGCAAGACGAGCCTGGTCAAAGCGCTGGTTCAAAGCGACCCCGGACTGCGGTTCTCGGTCTCGTACACGACCCGAGCGCGGCGGCCGAACGAGATCGACGGGCGCGATTACCATTTCGTCTCCGTCGAGCGCTTCCAGGAGATGGCCGCACGCGGGGAGTTTCTCGAGCATGCCCGGGTGTTCGACAACCATTACGGCACTGGACTCGAGACGGTACGCCGCGCGCTCGACCGGGGCGAGCGGCTGTTGCTCGAGATCGACTGGCAGGGCGCGCGGCAGGTACGCGCCCGGCTGCCGGAGGCGCGTACGATCTTCGTGCTGCCGCCGTCGCTCGCCGCGCTCGAACAACGGCTTCGAGGCCGCGGCACCGACACGGACGAGGTGATCCGGCGCCGCCTGCGCGATGCGGTCGCGGACATCGGGCATTGCGTCGAGTTCGACTACATCGTGGTCAACGACCGCTTCGACCGCGCGCTCGCGGACCTGCGCGCGATCGTCTCGGACGGCGGCGCGGACCTCGCGGCCGGGCGCGCGCAGGTTGGCGACCTGATCGCGGCGCTCACGGCCGATGCGCCCGGCGGGCGCGCGGGCTGAAAACCTGACGGACGGCCGCGATTTCTGCTAACCTGACCGATCTATAACGGCAGCCGCCGAAGCGTTCGCGCGAGGATCGATCCGACCCATGGCCCGCATCACCGTCGAAGACTGTTTGCAGAACGAACCGAACCTGTTCAACCTCGTGCTGCTCGCGGCGAAGCGCGCGCGACGGCTCGCGAACGGCGCCGAGGCGACCGTGGAATGGGAGAACGACAAACCGACGGTGGTCGCGCTGCGCGAGATCGCCGCCGGACACGTCACGATGGCGATGCTCGAGGAGCCCGAGGAACCGGCCCCGCAGGCGGCCCCGGAGCTCGAGATGCCGTCGGATTTCCGCGCGCCACAACTCGGTTTGGGGGATTGACCCCGGGCACGCCCCCCGCCAGGGCCCGATGGACTATGCGTCGTCGATATTCGGATTCCTGCCCGGAGTCAGGCGCTCGACCGGGATCGGCGGCCTTTTAGACAAAGTCGAGACCTACCTGCCGCCCGCGCAGATCGAGCGGGTTCGCGAAGCCTACGAATTCGGCGCCGAGCGGCACCGGGGTCAGACGCGGATATCCGGCGAGCCGTACATCACCCATCCGGTCGCGGTCGCCGGGATACTCGCCGACCTGCACCTCGACGGCGACACCCTGATCGCCGCGATCCTTCACGACGTGATCGAGGATACGCCGACCGCCAAGGCCGAGATCGCGGCGGCGTTCGGCGATATCGTCGCCGACCTCGTCGACGGCGTCAGCAAGCTCGACCAGATCCAGTTCAAGAATCGCGAGGAGGCGCAGGCCGAGAGCTTCCGCAAGATGGTCTTCGCGATGGTCCGCGACATCCGCGTGATCATGGTCAAGCTCGCCGATCGGATGCACAACATGCGCACGCTCGGCGTGATGCCGCCGACCAAGCGGCGCCGCATCGCGCGCGAGACCTTGGAGATCTACGCGCCGATCGCCGAGCGTCTCGGTCTGTACGCGGTCAAGCTCGAGCTCGAGGACCTCGGGTTCCGCGCGCTCTACCCGCAGCGCTACAAGGTGCTCGAGAAGGAGGTCAAACGGGCGCGCGGCAACCAGAAGGAGTTCGTCGCGAAGATCTCCGCGGCCCTGAAGGCCGCGCTCGCGAAGACCGGCGTCAGCGGCCGCGTCGAGGGCCGCGAAAAGCACCTGTACAGCATCTACAAGAAGATGCGCGCGAAGGGGATCTCGCTCGGCGAGGTCGTCGACGTGTACGGCTTCCGGATCGTCGTCGACTCCGTCGACGCTTGCTACCGCGCGCTCGGGGTCGTGCACGGGCTGTACAAGCCGATGCCCGGACGTTTCAAGGACTACATCGCGATTCCGCGCGTGAACGGCTACCAGTCGCTGCACACGACGTTGTTCGGCCCGAACGGCGTGCCGATCGAGGTGCAGATACGTTCCGAGGAGATGCACCACCTCGCCGAGTCGGGGATCGCGGCGCATTGGAAGTACAAGGCAGGCGGCGAGGCGTTCGGCGGGATCGAGCACGACCGGGCGCGCGAATGGCTCGCCGGCCTGGTGCAGATCCAGGAAGGCGGCAGCTCGGAGGAGTTCCTCGAGAGCGTGAAAGTCGACCTGTTCCCGGACAAGGTCTACGTGTTCACGCCGAAAGGCCGGATCCTCCGGCTTCCGAGCGGCTCGACCTGCGTCGACTTCGCTTACGCGATCCACACGGACGTCGGCAACCGCTGCGTCGCCGCCAAGGTCGACCGGCGGCTCGTGCCGCTGCGCACACCGCTGCGCAACGGCCAGACCGTCGAGATCATCACCGCGAAGGGGGCGACGCCGAACCCGTCCTGGTCGGGTTTCCTCGTGACCGCGAAGGCGCGGGCGGCGGTGCGGCAATACCTGAAGGGCATGAAGCGTGGCGACGCGATCGAGCTCGGCAAGCGGCTGCTCTCGCTCGCGCTCGAAGAGCTGTCGCTGAAGCTGGCCAGGATCCCGCCGGAGCAGATCGACGCCGCGGTCAAGGAGTTCAAGCTCAAGGACGCCGACGACCTGTACGAACGCATCGGCCTCGGCGAGCGGCTGCCGCAGCTGGTGGCGCGCCGGCTGCGCCCGAGCGGCGACGCCGAGCACGACGCCACCACACAGGGCCCGCTGACGATCGCCGGTACCGAGGGATTGCTCGTCACCTACGCGCGTTGCTGCCATCCGATCCCGAACGATCCGATCATGGCTTACTTGAGCAGCGGCCGCGGCCTCGTGATCCACCGGCAGAACTGCGGCAATCTCGCCGACTACCGCAAGCAGCCTGAGAAGTGGCTGCCGGTCGCCTGGGAATCGCATCCGGGCCGCCTGTTCAGCTCCGAGATCCAGCTGGAGATCGACAATCGCGTCGGCGTGCTCGCGGCGGTCGCCGCCAGCATCGCCGGCACCGGCACCAACATCGATCACGTGACGCTCGAGGAACGGGACGCGGCGACCTCGGCGCTCACCTTCGAACTGAAGGTACGCGACCGCAAGCATCTCGCGCACGTGATCAGGACGATCCGGCGCATGCCGAACGTGCAGCGCGTGTATCGGACGCTCGCGGCCGTGCGCTCGCGAGACAAACCATGAGATCCAGGGGGCAAGCATGACGAAGCAAATCATCTCGACGGCCGAGGCGCCGTCCGCGATCGGCACCTATTCGCAGGCGACGCGCGTCGGAAACACGATCTGGGTCTCCGGTCAGATCGGGCTGGACCCGGCGACGATGGCGATGGTCGCCGGCGGCATCGAGCCCGAGACGCGGCGGGTGTTCGAGAACCTCCGGGCGATCGTCGGGGCCGCCGGCGCGAGCCTCGACGACGTCGTCAAGGTCAACCTCTACCTGACCGACCTCGGCGACTTCGCGCTCGTCAACCGCATCATGGCGGAGGTTTTCCTCGAGCCGTACCCGGCGCGCGCGGCGGTCGGCGTCGCAGCGCTGCCACGCGGCGCGAAGATCGAAGCGGAGTGCATCGTCGCGCTGTGACGGCGCCGACGCCGGTCACCGCGCTGCGCGGCGTCGGCACCGCCGTCGCCGAACGGTTGCGCGCGCTCGGCGTGGAGTCGATCGGGGATCTGCTGTTCCTGCTGCCACTGCGCTACGAGGACCGTACACGGATCGTCCCGCTCGGCGAGCTCCGGCCAGGCCAGCGGGCCGCGGTCGAAGGTGAGGTCCGCCTGACCGAAGTCGCGTTCCGCGGACGACGGCAGCTGTTGTGCCGGATAGACGACGGCACCGGTTTCCTGACCCTGCGCTTCTTCCACTTCAGCGCGGAGCAGCACCGTGGCCTCGCGCGCGGATCCCGGCTGCGGTGCTTCGGCGAGGTGCGCCGCGGTCCGACCGGGCTCGAGATCGTTCATCCGGAATACCGGCGGGTCGACGGCGCGAATCCGGCGGCGACGGATCACCTGACGCCCGTCTACCCGGCGACCGAGGGGCTTACCCAGGGCCGGTTGCGGCAAATCGTCGGCGCCGCGCTCGAACGCGCGCCGACGCCGGAAATCGAGGACCTGCTGCCACGGGCGCTGCTCGCCGCCGAGACGATGCCGGATCTCGTCGAGGCGTTGCGCTACGTGCACCGGCCGCCGCCGGACGCGCCGATCGATGCACTGATCGCGCGGCGGCACCCTGCGCAGCGCCGGCTCGCGTTCGAGGAGTTGCTCGCTCATCACCTGTCGCTGCAGCGCTTGCGGCGGCGCATCCAGCGCGAGGCGGGTTGGGCCTTGCCGGTCCGCGACGATTTGAAGCGGCGGCTGCAGGGATCGCTCCCGTTCCGCCTCACCGCCGCGCAGACGCGCGCGCTCGGTGAGATCGAGTCGGACCTCGCGCGGCCGATGCCGATGCTGCGCCTCGTGCAAGGCGATGTCGGCTGCGGCAAGACCCTGGTCGCCGCGCTCGCCGCGTGCCGCGCGCTCGAGGCCGGCGCGCAGGTCGCGTTGATGGCCCCGACGGAACTGCTCGCCGACCAGCACGCGCGCAACTTCCACCGGTGGTTCGAACCACTCGGCGTTCCGGTCGCGTTGCTCGCCGGACGTCCAGGCGCGCGCACGCGGCGCGAGACCCTCGCCGCGGTGCGCAGCGGCGACGCGCGGATCGTGATCGGCACGCATGCGTTGTTCCAGGAGGGCGTCGAGTTCGCCGCACTCGCGGTCGCGATCGTCGACGAGCAGCATCGCTTCGGGGTGCACCAGCGACTCAGCCTGCGCGAGAAGGGCTCGGCCGGCGACCGGCGCCCGCATCAGCTGATCATGACGGCGACGCCGATCCCGCGCACGCTCGCGATGACCGCGTACGCGGATCTCGACGTCTCGGTGATCGACGAGCTGCCCCCGGGGCGCACCGCGGTACGCACGGTCGTGCTCAACGACGCCCGTCGCGACCAGGTGGTCCAGCGGATCCGGGACGCCTGCCGGGGCGGCCGGCAGGCGTATTGGGTGTGCCCGCTGATCGACGAATCCGAGGAGATGCCGTTCCAGGCGGCCGAGGAGACCGCCGCCGCACTCGCAGCGGCACTGCCGGAGATCCACGTCGGACTGGTCCACGGACGCATGGCGGGCGCCGCGAAGGAACTCACCATGCGCCGGTTCCAGCACGGCGAGATCCAGTTGCTGGTCGCGACGACGGTGATCGAAGTGGGCGTCGACGTGCCGAACGCGACCTTGATGGTGATCGAGAACGCCGAGCGGATGGGCCTCGCCCAGCTCCATCAGTTGCGCGGCCGGGTGGGCCGCGGCGTGCATGCGAGCAGTTGCGTGCTGCTCTACCGGGCCCCGCTCGCGCCGCTCGCCCGGGAGCGTCTCGCGGTGCTGCGCGCGACCAACGACGGCTTCGAGGTCGCGCGGCGCGACCTTGCGCTGCGCGGACCCGGCGAGCTGCTCGGCATCCGTCAGACGGGGCTCGCGCAGCTGCGCGTCGCGGACCTCGCGCGCGACGCCGATCTGCTGCCGCGCGTGCAGGTTGCGGCCAGCACCCTGCTCGATCGCTGGCCGGAGCGGATCGAGCCGCTGCTCGCACGCTGGATCGGCGGCGCCGAACGCTATGGCAGCGTCGGCTAGGTAGAATGCGCCGATGTTAACCGTGAGCCGGTCACGACCCGACCCGATCGAGTGGGTCCCCGCGGAGCGCCTCGGCAGCCGCGAGGTCGACGCGAGCCTGCGCCCGTGGCTGATCGGGCAGGGGTGGCTGACGCAGCGCCTGCGCGAACGGTTCCGCGAGCGCTTCGACTGGCGGGCGACCGATCCCTGGACCTCGCTCCTCAGTGCCGAGGAGCGCGCGTTCCTGGGATCGCGGGATCCGGCCGGCCTCGTTCGCGAGGAATGGTTGCGGGTGGACGGCCACGATTGGGCGTTGTGCCGGGCGGTACTGCCGGATTCGACGCTGACGACCCACCCCTGGCTCGCGGAACTCGGCGAATCGTCGCTGCCGGAGATGCTCGCGCAGCTCTCGGGGGTCACGCGCGATCCCTACGAGTACGCGCGGCTCACCGACGACGCGCCGCTCGCGCGCGCGGCGCTTGGTGCAAGGACACCGGAGGTCCTGTGGGCCCGGCGCACCAGGCTGCGGCTTCGCGGCGCGCCGCTCGCGTTGCAGGAGGTGTTCCTGCCCGCGGCCGGCGGCGGCTAGCGGAGACGGTCCCGATGCGGATGCCGCGATCCGGCGACGAGCTCGCGCAGACGCTCCGCGCGCATGGGCGCCGGCTGCTGTATCGCGCGCGGTGCCATCCGATCATGACCCGCGGCCTGCCCCGGCTCGGCGCGACCCTTGCGGATTACGGACGCTTGATGCGGCTCGACCGGCCGATCGGGGCGTACCTGCTGCTCTGGCCCACGTTGTGGGCGGTCTGGATCTCGGCGGACGGGCGGCCCCGCGCCGAGATCTTCACCATCTTCGTCGTCGGCGTGCTGTTGATGCGCTCTGCGGGGTGCGTGATCAACGACTACGCCGACCGCGCGTTCGATCCGCACGTCGCGCGCACGCGCGACCGGCCGCTCGCCGCGGGCCGGGTGTCGACGACCGAGGCGCTCGTGCTGTTCGCGATCCTGTCGCTCGCGGCGCTGACGCTCGCGCTGCGCCTCGACCGGCTCGCGCTGCTGCTCGCGCTGGTCGGCGCGTTCCTCGCGGTCACGTACCCGTTCATCAAGCGGTTCCTGTCGATCCCGCAGCTCTACCTCGGCCTGTCGTTCGGCTGGGGGATACCGATGGCGTTCGCGGCCGAGCTCGGCCGTGTGCCGCGCGTCGCATGGCTGCTGTTCCTCGCGAACCTGCTCTGGGTGACGGTGTACGACACGCTCTATGCGATGGTCGACCGCGACGACGACCGGAAGATCGGCGTGCGCTCGACCGCGATCCTGTTCGGCGATTCCGACCGGCACATCATCGCGGTGCTGCAAGCGATGACGCTGCTCGCGCTCGCGCTCGTCGGCCGTCGCGCGCACCTCGGCGCCTGGTACGCCGCGGGGCTCGCCGTGGCCGCGGTGCTCTTCGTGCGTCAGTTGTGGTTGATCCGACGGCGCGAACGCGACGCCTGCTTCCGTGCGTTCCTGAACAACCACTACGTCGGGATGGCGGTGTTCATCGGGATTCTGCTGGACTATCAGTTCCGCTAGGCCGCGAGCGCGGTCGCTCGTCAACCCGGACAGGGCGCGCCGGTTGACTACCCGCACCCGCGGACGAATACTGGCCGGCGCGGACAGGGCCGGGAAATCGATCGCCGGCGAAGGGGAATTTGCGATGACGGAGCGGGGAGAGGCGGCGCTGGTGCGCAGCGACTGGACGCTCGGCGAAGTGCGGGCGCTGTACGGCCGCCCGTTCATGGATTTGCTCTTCGAGGCGCAGCGCGTACATCGGCGCTTCCAGCGGCCAAACACGATCCAGGTGAGCACGCTGCTCAGCGTGAAGACCGGTGCCTGTCCCGAGGACTGCGGCTATTGTCCGCAGAGCGCGCGACACGACACCGGGCTCGAGCCGGCGGAACTGCTGGAAGTCGAGACCGTCGCCGAGCGTGCGCGGCTCGCGAAGGAAAGCGGCGCGACGCGCTTCTGCATGGGCGCCGCGTACCGAGCACCGAAGCCGAAGGATCTGCGCAAGGTGATTGCGATGATCCGCGCGGTCAAGGATCTCGGCCTCGAGACCTGCGCGACGCTCGGGATGCTCACGGCCGCGCAGGCGCACGAGCTCAAGGACGCCGGGCTCGACTACTACAATCACAACATCGATACGTCGCCCGCGTATTATCCGCAGATCATCGGGACGCGCTCCTTCCAGGACCGGCTCGACACCTTGCAGGCGGTGCGCGACGCCGGGATGCAGGTCTGCTGCGGCGGGATCGTCGGCATGGGCGAGGAGCCGGAGGACCGGGCTGCGATGCTGCACACGCTCGCGACGCTGCCGGCGCACCCGCAGAGCGTGCCGATCAACCGCCTGGTCCGCGTCGCGGGAACGCCGCTCGCCGACTCGGCACCGATCGATTCGTTCGATTTCGTGCGCACGATCGCGGTCGCGCGGATCCTGATGCCGCGCTCGCACGTGCGCTTGTCCGCCGGACGCGCCGAGATGAGCGACGAGCTGCAGGCGCTGTGTTTCCTCGCAGGGGCGAACTCGATCTTCTACGGCGAGAAGCTGCTGACGACGGGCAATCCGGACTGCGAACACGATGCGCAGCTGTTCGACCGCTTGAACCTCGTGGCCGAGCCCGGACCCGAGGAGTCGCGGGTCGCCGCGACCGGCTGACGCGCGCCGCCGATGGAGACGGGCACCGAGGCCGCGGATCGTTGCGACCGCGTCGCGGTGCGCCGTTTTTTTTCGCGCGCCGCGAGCACCTACGACGCGGCGGCGATCGTGCAGACGGAGGCGCGCGAAGAGCTGCTCCGCCGGTTGGATTACGTCACGATCGAGCCGCGGCTGGTCGTCGATGCCGGCGCCGGGACCGGCCAGGCGAGCCGAGCCCTCGTGCGCCGCTACCCGCGCGCCCGGGTGGTCGCGCTGGACGTCGCGTTCGCGATGCTGGGCGCGTCCAGGCGACGCGCCTGGTGGCGTCGCACCGCGCCGTTCGACCGGGTCTGCGGCGACCTCGAGCGGCTGCCGTTCGCGGACGCGAGCGTCGATCTGCTGTTCAGCAACCTCGCGCTGCCCTGGTGCGATCCCGACCGCGCGCTCGCCGAGGCGCGGCGGGTGCTCGCGCCGCGCGGCCTGTTGAGCCTGACGACCCTCGGGCCCGACACGCTGCGCGAGCTGCGCGCCGCGTGGGCGCAGGTGGACGCCGGCGCACACGTGCTCCCGTTCGTCGACATGCACGATCTCGGCGATGCGCTCGTTCGCGCCGGATTCGTGCAGCCGGTCCTCGACGTCGAGCGTCGCACCCTGCAGTACGCGGAATTTGCGGACCTCGTCGCGGACCTCCGCGCGACCGGGAGCCGCAACGTGCTGGCCGCGCGCGCGCGCGGTCTCACCGGCCGGCGCAAGGCGCGCGCGATGCGCGATGCGTACGAACGCGAGCGCCGCGACGGCTGCCTTCCCGCGAGTTGCGAGATCGTGTTCGCGCACGCGTGGGCGGCGGTCACGCCGCGCCCGGCCCCGGCGCGGGACGGCCCGACGGTGATCCCATTCGAGACCCTGCGCGACACCCTGCGCGGGCGGAGGCGGCGATGAGCACGCTCGGATTGTTCGTGACCGGAACCGATACGGGGGTCGGCAAGACCCGGGTCGCCGCCGGATTGTGCCGCGCGTACGGCGCACGCGGCCTGCGCGTCGCCGCGATGAAGCCGGTCGCGTCGGGGAGCGCGCCCGGCCCGCGGGGACTGCGCAACGACGACGCGCTGGAATTGCAGCGGGCGATCACGGTGCGCGCCACCTACGCCGAGATCAACCCGTTCGCGTTCGAGCCGCCGATCGCCCCGCATATCGCCGCTGCGGAATCCGGTACGCCGATCGACTTCGCACGGCTGGAAGGGGCCTACCGCCGGCTCAGCGCGCGCAGCGACGTCGTGGTCGTCGAGGGCGCCGGCGGATGGCTCGCGCCGCTCGACGCCACCCGCGGCTTCGCCGACCTCGCGGTCGCCTGGGGACTCGACGTCGTGATCGTGGTCGGGCTGCGGCTCGGGTGCCTGAACCACGCGCTGCTCACCGCCGAGTCGATCGAACGGCGCGGCCTGCGGATCGCGGGCTGGGTCGGCAATGCGATCGATTCGCGATTCGAACGACGCCGCGAGAACCTGGCGACCTTGCGCGCGCGCCTGCCGGCACCCTGCGTGGGACTCTTGCCGCATGCGCCGATCGCCGATTGGCCTGCGATCGTCGCGCGGCTTTCCCGCCGGTTGGTGCTGCCGCCGGCGCTCGGTCGCCGTCGCCGCTCGCGCGCGTTTAGTTGCCCTTGATTTGCATTTGCTTCTAAGATAACTCGCCGGCGGACAGCGCAAGGCACGGAGCGGGATGGAACTGCGCATCGATATAGCGCCGAACTGCTCGCTGAGCCCGGCGGGTGCGAGGCGATTCATGGCGTCGATCGGCCTGCTCTCGCTGCCGCTGTCGCTGGTATGGGCGTGGCGGGGCTTCTGGCCGGTGCTCGTCTACTGGGCGCTCGAGATGCTTGCGCTCGATATGGCGTTGCGGGTATCGATGGGTCGGCGTTTCGAATCGCAGACCGTCCGGGTCACGGAGTCGCAGGTGAGTCTGGTCACCCGCACGCGGCGCGGCGAGACGCAGGCGGTTTTCGCGCGTCACTGGGCGAAGGTCCGGCTCGTCGGCGCGCGATCCGCGCAGAGCCGCAGCCGGCTGACGATCGAGAGTCGCGGCCGCGCGGTCGAGGTCGGCGGTTTCCTCACGGAGGAGGACAGGCGGCGGCTCGCCGCGCGATTGCGGACCGTGGTCGGTGGGATGAATGAGTCGCCGCCGCTGGAAGTGAACAGTACCGTGGGGGATCCGTCGAGATGAATCTGAACCGGTTGACCGTGAACCACTGTCGCCCAGCCCGTACGCGGGGGGCGGTCCTGCGCCGGACCCTCGGCCTGCTCGCCGCCTCGCTGCTGGCCGGGTCGACCGGCGCGCAGGCCTTTCCCGCGATGAACATGCCGGTCGGCGTCACGGTGCTGAGCCATGACATCTACCGCATCCACATGGAGGTGCTCTGGGTTTGCGTCGCGATCGCGGTCGCGGTGTTCGGCGTGATGATCATCGCGCTGGTCCGGTTCCGCCACTCGAAGGGCGCGATTCCCGACACGACGATGACGCACAGCACCGCCGCGGAGGTGATCTGGACGATCATTCCGGTGCTGATCCTGGTCTCGCTCGCCATCCCGGCGGCACGGACGATGATCAAGATCGACGACACCAGCCATGCCGGGCTCACGATCCGGGTGACCGGCTATCAATGGAAATGGCACTACACCTACCTCGGCGACGCGGCGGGCATCCGCTTCTTCTCCACGCTGTCGCAGAGCTCGAACTTCGCGAGCCAGCTTCACTCGGGCATCGATCCGCGAACCGTCCCCCACTATCTGCTCTCGGTCGACCACCCGCTGGTGATCCCGAGCGGGGTCAAGGTGCGCCTGCTGCTCACCTCCGCCGACGTGATCCACGCGTGGTGGGTACCCGCGTTCGGTGTGAAGCGCTCGGCGATCCCCGGGTTCATCAACGAGCTGTGGGTCAAGGTCCTGCCGGGCCACGAAGGCGTGTACCGCGGCCAGTGCGCCGCGCTCTGTGGTCGCGGCCACGGTTTCATGCCGATCGTCGTCGACGTGAAGACGCCGGCCGACTTCGCAAAGTGGGTCGCGGCGCAGAAGGCCGCACTGAAGCAGGCCTCGGCGGCCCCGGCACCGGCGGTGACGGCACCGAACGACGCCCCGGTCGCCCGGGCCCGCCTCGTTCCGCCGGCCCCGCCGCCCGGTCGGCGTCCGCTCACGGCCCAGATCCTGGATTGAACGGCTAGAGCCCCCTTCTTTCGGAGAGTCCCCGCACCATGGCCCACGCAATCGAAATCGCCCACGACACCCACGACGCCCACGACGGCCCGGACACCGGCATCAAGCGCTGGCTGTTCGCGACGAACCACAAGGACATCGGCACGATGTACCTGACGTTCAGCCTGATCATGTTCTTCGTCGGCGGCGCGATGGCGATGGTGATCCGCGCCGAACTGTTCGAGCCCGGACTGCAGCTCGTCGATCCGGCGTTCTACAACCAGATGATGACGATGCACGCGCTGGTGATGATCTTCGGCGCGGTGATGCCGTCGTTCGTCGGCCTCGCGAACTGGATGATCCCGCTGCAGATCGGCGCTCCGGACATGGCCCTGCCGCGGCTCAACAACTTCAGCTTCTGGCTGCTGCCGTTCGCGTTCACGCTGCTGCTGTCCACGCTGCTGGTGCCGGGCGGCGCCCCGGCCGGGGGCTGGACGATGTATCCGCCGCTCTCGCTGCAGTTCGGCGACAGCTTCCCGATGCTGATCTTCGCGATCCACCTGATGGGGATCTCCTCGATCCTCGGCGCGATCAACGTGATCGTGACGATCCTGAACATGCGGGCGCCCGGGATGACGCTGCTCAAGATGCCGCTGTTCTGCTGGACCTGGCTGATCACCGCGTATCTGTTGATCGCGGTGATGCCGGTGCTCGCCGGGGCGGTCACGATGCTCCTGACCGATCACTTCTTCCACACCAGCTTCTTCAACGCGGCGGGCGGCGGCGATCCGTTGATGTACGAGCACATCTTCTGGTTCTTCGGGCACCCCGAGGTGTACATCATGATCCTGCCGGCGTTCGGGATAATCTCCGAGATCATCCCGACGTTCTCCCGCAAGCCGCTGTTCGGCGCGACCTCGATGATCTACGCGACCGCGTCGATCGCGTTCCTGTCGTTCATCGTCTGGGGCCACCACATGTTCGTCGACGGAATGCCGACGTCGGCGGACCTGTTCTTCATGCTCTCGAAGATC
>JAJXYU010000369.1 GCA_021780395.1 Pseudomonadota bacterium | reverse complement strand
GCGTGATCGAGAACGGCTTTTCGCCGAGGCCGAAGTAGCTCGTGTACATGCCGGTTGCCGATGATACCAAGCCGCGTGCGGTGACGGCGCTCAGCGCGGATCCCTGCGGATCTGGTTCGCGCGCACGATGCGCGCCGCGCCGAAGCGTCGCCGGACTTCGTCGACGGTCGTGTCGATCCGTGATGCCCGCGCTTCCGGTGGCCCGAACAGGTCGGATTGCGCCCGGGTCTCCAGGTCCGACACGGCGACTCCGAGCAGGCGGATCGAGGCATGCGGTCGTTCGGCGAGCCATTGCGCGAGCATCGCGTCGGCGAGGCGCCACAGCGTCGCGGTGTCGCGTGCCGCCGGCTCGAACGAGCGCTGCCGGTGGCTCGTCGCGAAGTCCGCGGTCCGTACCTTGATCGCGACCTGCGCCGCGGCGGCGTCGGTGCGTCGCAACCGGGTGCCGACCCGGTCGACCAGGCGAGCGAGCTCGGTGCGCAACGCCGCGGGGTCGTCGAGATCGGACTCGAACGTGCATTCGGCGCTGATCGATTGGTCCGTGCCGGGCCGGACCACCGGCCGTTCGTCGAGTCCCGCGGCTCGACGGCGCATGGCCTCGGCATGACGCCCGAACAGAGCGCGCAACGTCTCTTCACGTGCGACCCGCAGGTCCCGGAACCGTCGTATTCCCGCCGAGTGCATGCGCGGCAGGGTCTTCGTGCCGACTCCCCAGAGACGTTCGATCGGCAGGTCATCGAGCGCCTGCGGCAGCTCTTCGACGCCGATCCGGCACAGCGCGTCGGGCTTGCGAAGGTCGGAGGCGATCTTCGCGACCAGCTTGTTCGGCGCGACACCGACCGATGCGGTCAGGCCGAGCTCCCGGCGCACTCTCTCCCGGAGCCGCTCGGCGATCGCGACGGGCTCGCCGAGCAAGCGTCGGCTCGCGGTGACGTCGAGAAACGCCTCGTCGAGCGACAAGGGTTCGACCAGCGGCGTGAAGGACTCGAAGATCGCGAATGCTTGCGCCGAGACTTCCCGGTAACGCGCGATCCGCGGCGGCACGATGACCGCCTGCGGGCAAAGCCGGCGTGCCGATGCGATCGGCATCGCCGAGCGCACCCCGAACCGGCGGACTGCGTAGCTCGCGGCGGCGACGACGCCGCGCGGGCCGGGGTGACCGACGATCAACGGAAGCCCCGCGAGCTCAGGCCGGTCCCGCACCTCGACGGACGCATAGAACGCGTCCATGTCGACGTGCAGGATCGACCGGGGCCCCATTCAGGTCGCGCCGGGTCGCGTCATAGCAGATCCTTCACGCCGTCGCGCTCTTCGTGCAGCTCGCGAAGGGTCGCATCCATCTTCTCTCGGCTGAACGCGTCGATCGGCAGGTTTTGCACGATCCGGTAGCCGCCGTCCCGACAGATGACGGGATACGAGTAGATCACGCCCGCCGGAATCCCGTAGCTGCCATCCGACGGCACCGACATGCTGACCCAATCGCCCTCTGCCGTGCCGTGCATCCAGGTGCGAACGTGATCGATCGCCGCCGAGGCTGCCGAGGCCGCCGACGAGCTGCCTCGCGCCTTGATGATCGCTGCACCGCGCTGCTGCACGGTGGGAATGAACGTCTCCCGGAACCAGGCCGCGTCTACCTGCGCGAGCGCCGGCTGGCCATCGACGGTGGCGTGATGTAGGTCCGGGTACTGGGTCACCGAGTGGTTGCCCCAGACCACGAACTTGCGGATCTGGGTGACCGATCGGCCGGTTTTCTCCGCGAGCAGGGCGACGCCGCGGTTATGATCGAGCCGGGTCATCGCGGTGAAGTTGCCGGCCGGCAGCGATGGCGCATTGTGCTGCGCGATCAGCGCGTTGGTGTTCGCCGGATTGCCGACGACGAGCACGCGCACGTCACGGCTCGCGACGCGGTCGAGGGCCTTGCCCTGCGCCGAGAAGATCTGCGCGTTCGCGAGCAGCAGATCCTTGCGCTCCATCCCGGGGCCGCGAGGGCGGGCTCCGACGAGCAGGGCGACGCCGCAGTCACGAAACGCGGTCTCGGTGTCGTCGGTCGCCGTGACCGACTGCAAGGTCGGAAACGCGCAATCGCACAGTTCCATCACGACGCCGCGCGCCGCGCCCACCGCGGCGGGAATCTCGAGTAGGTTCAGCCGGATCGGCTGGTCCGGCCCGAGCATCGCTCCGGACGCGACGCGAAACGCGAGAGCGTAGCCGATGTTGCCGGCGGCGCCGGTGATCGTGACGGTGATGGGTGCTTTCATCCAAGGGCTCCGGTCGAAAAATCCCGATGTTAGCGTAAACGTCCGAGCGGCGAGCACGGTTCGCGCAGTTTCGAGGTCGCTTCGGCGATTCGGAAGCCCTGCGGCGATTCCGCCGAGTCGCCGGCATCCGGCGGGGAACGAGTGCCGCGGGGCCCGCAGCGCGGAGAATCGATCGGGCGGCTCGCCGCGGGGTCCGAGGCTCGCCATCCGCCGACGTGGTCGCTGCGCATCGCGGTTCGGACGAAGTGCGGAGCGTCCTGCGCGGCGCGCCTCCCGCCCGGATGGATCTCGAACGCGAACAACACCGCCAGCGCGAGTAGCGCGCTCGCGGCATAGGCGAGCGCATCGCGTCCGGGGTGGCGCCGGGCCGCGACGCGCGCCCGTTCGAGCACCTGCCGGTCGACGACGCGCGGCGGCGCGACCCGCGGGAGGCGTCTATAGGCGGCGCTCAATCCGTCCTCGCCGCGCAAATAGCGCGCCAGATCTCCTTGTTCCCGGTCTTTCATCTTCGATTCCTCATCCGCTCATGTCGCGCGCGCAGGCGCGCGCCGCGACGGGTTCTTCGACCGCGACGTCCGGCGTGGCCGCGCGCTCGGCGAGGGCTTGCCGAAGCTTGCGGATCGCGTAGCGCACGCGACTCTTCGCGGTCTCGACGCCGACGCCGGTCACGCGCGCGATCTCCTCGACGTCGAGTCCCGCCTCCTCGCGCAGCAGGAACGCCTCGCGTTGTTCCACCGGCAAGGCGGCGATCGCGGCGAGCAGCGCCGACTGCTGCTCGCCGCGCTCGGCGATCCGGTCGGGTTGCTCGTGATCTGGCGACGCGGGTTCCGTCTCGATCGACGATTGCACGTCGAAGGATTCCTCGCCGGGCAGGGCGCGCTGCCGTCGGTAGTGGTCGATCGTGCAATGATGCGCGACCTTGAACAGGAACGTCGCGAACTTCGCGCGGACCTCGTAGCGGTTGCGTGCCGCGACGATCCGCGACCACACCTCCTGGAAGAGGTCGCTCGCGATCGCCGGATCACGGACCTGCCGCAGCAGGTAGCGATATAAAGGACCCTTGTGCCGTGCATAGAGCCTCTCGAATGCACCCACGTCACCGCTCGCATAGCGAAGCATCAGTTCCGCGTCGTGCTCGACCCGCTCCATGGTCGCCAAGCATACGTGCGCAGGTTTCGTCGTTGCCATATAACGTCCATGGAGCCGTCGGCGGGTTATCGCGACACGCCAAGGACGGTTGACCCCAATCCGACTTCGGGGTAGTGTGTTACATACATACAATTGTAGATACGTATGATGGCCGATGAGTGGAATGATCGCCAGCCGATATACCGGCAATTGCAGGATCGGATGGTCGCGCGGATCCTCGACGAATCGCTGCGCGATGGTGATCCGCTGCCATCGGTGCGAAGCGTTGCCGCCGACTGCCGGCTGAACCCGCTGACCGTAATGAAGGCCTATCAACGTTTGGTGGACGATGGTCTCGTCGAAAAGCGGCGGGGCCTCGGCTTCTACGTGGGTGCGGGTGCGCGCGCGGCGCTGCTCGCCGGCGAACGGGAGCGCTTTCTGAACGAAGACTGGCCGCAGATCGCGGCGTCGATCCGCCGCCTCGGCTTGTCGATCGACGATCTCCTCGCTCGGGTTGTCGATCGCGCCTGACGCGCGGAGACGCGAGATGCTCCCGGTCATCGAAGCGCGTGATCTCACCAAGCGATATGGCGCGGTGCTCGCGGTCGATCGCGTCTGCTTTTCGATCGACCCGGGCCGCATCGTCGGCCTGATCGGCCCGAACGGCGCCGGCAAGACATCGATCCTGCGCGCGATCCTCGGTCTCACCCGATACGAAGGCGACGTGCGGGTCCTCGGTCGAGAGCCCTGGCGGGAGCGGGCCGCGTTGATGCTCGAAGCGTCTTTCATCCCCGACGCGTCAGTACTGCCGGGCTGGCTGCGCATCGACCGCGCGGTGGACTTCGTCGCGGCGGTTCATCCGCGGTTCCGCCGCGACCGCACGCGCGCGATGCTCGCGAAGACGCGGATCCCGCTCCACCGCCGGGTGCGCGAATTGTCGAAGGGCATGCAGGCGCAGGTTCATCTTGCGCTCGCGATGGGCGTCGACGCGAAACTCCTGGTGCTCGACGAACCGACGCTCGGCCTCGATCTGCTCGCGCGGCGCGCGTTCTACGACGCGCTCGTCGAGGACTTCATGGACGAATCCCGGACGATCGTGTTGACGACCCACCAGGTCGAGGAAGTCGAGAACCTGCTGACCGACGTGCTGTTCGTCGATCGCGGGCGGATCGTTCTCGACGGCTCGATCGAATCGTTGAGCACGCGTTTCGTCGCGGTCAGCGTCGAACCGGCGCATCTCGCCGAGGCGCGCGCGATCGGTCCGTTCTACGAGCGCCGCATGCTCGGCAAGACCGTTCTGTATTACGAAGGCGCGGACCGCGTCGCGCTCTCGTCGATCGGCGAATTGCACGCGCCGGACGTCGCCGATCTGTTCGTCGCAACATTGTCCGGTGCCACGCGATGATCCGCTTCCTGTGGCTGATCCGCCGCGAACTCTGGGAACACCGTGCAGCGTGGATCCTCCCCTCGGTGACCGGCGGGCTGCTCGTGCTTGCGGCCTCGTTCGGCCACGTCGACGTGGACGTCGCCGGCGCCCGGCCCGGACCCGACGCGCTCGGCGGGGCGGTGCTGTTCGGCTTCGGCGTCGTGTTCCTGTTCGTGATGCTGGCGTACTCGTCCTGGTACCTGCTCGACTGCCTCAACGCCGACCGCCGCGACCGCAGCATCCTTTTCTGGAAGGCCTTGCCGATCGGCGATGCTCAGTCCGTGCTCGCCAAACTCGCGACCGGCCTGATCGTGGTCCCATTGTTCTACTTCGCGGCTGCCGACGTGACGACGCTCGCCATTGCGTTCATCGTGTCGTTGCGCGCTCGCGCGTGGATCGGGAGCGCAATGTGGCACCCGGGACAATGGCTGCAACTGCAGGCCTTGTGGCTCTATCTGATCGCGACCCTTGCGGTCTGGCTCCTGCCGGTCGCCGGCTGGCTGTTGCTGGTCTCCGCGTCGGTGCGCCGCGCGACCGTGCTCTGGGCGCTCCTGCCGCCGCTCGCCGCGCTCTGGACCGAACGCGCGTTGCTCGGGACCCATTGGATCGGACGGCTTCTCGCGAGTCGCTTCGTGTCGGGCTATCCGGTTGCCGCGTTTCACGACCTCTCGGGCTCCCTCCTCGGCGCGCTCGGCCTCCCAGGAACGTCCCGGTCGGCAACGCCTCCGAGCGTGTGGACGGTGCTCGCGCCGCTTCGGTTCGTCGAGACGCCCGCGACGTGGCTCGGAGCCGCCGTCGGTGCGGTGCTGATCGCCGCCGCGATCCGCGTCCGTGCGCGCCACGCCGACCCGTGAACCGCGATCGACCCGCCGCCTTGGTGCGTGCGGGCTCGATCGTGCACAATGCTCCGTGACGCCATTCATCCACGTTCAGAGGACATCGGCATGTACAAGACGAAGATCGACCTACCGGAAAAGACCCGTCGCAACGTGATCGCGATCCTGAACGACCGACTGGCCGACGCGATCGACCTGCAGAGCCAGGTCAAGCAGGCGCATTGGAACGTGAAGGGTCCGAACTTCATCGCGTTGCACGAGCTGTTCGACAAGATCTCGGACGCGGCGCTCGAGCAGATCGACCAGATCGCCGAGCGGGTCACCGCACTCGGCGGCACCGCCGAAGGCACGGTCGCGGTCGCCGCGAAGCGCAGCCGGCTCAAGAATTACCCGCTCAGCATCACCGCCGGGAAGGACCATCTTTACTACTTGTCGACGCAGCTCGCCGCGTTCGGCAAGTCGGTGCGCGCCGCGATCGACGCGACCGCCGAGATCGGGGACGCGGACACGGCGGATCTGTTCACGGGCATCTCCCGGGACCTCGACAAGCACCTCTGGTTCCTCGAGGCGCACCTGCAGGACAAGACCTGAGGTCGGGCGCGGTTCCTCAGCCGAGCAGCTGCGCGAAGTAGCTGTTCCGCATCCGGTTCGCCGGGTCCGTCCGGCGGCGCAGCGCCGCGAACAGCCGGGCGCGTTCGCCGAGCGCCCTCGTGAGCTGCTCGGCCGTGAGTGCGCGCGTCTGATTGAGCGTCGGCGTTCCGCCGGCGTTCGACGCGAACTCGTTGAAGTCGATCAGGAAATCCTCGAACCCCGGATCGCCCGGAGACGACGGCTCCAGCGTGACCCGGTCGTCCGCGTGGCTCGCACTGAACAAGGCGCTGCGGTCGCGGTGCAGACGGCTCGCGACGGTGACCAGGTTGCAGCGGTACCGATGACGCTTCTGGTAGGCGCTGCAGAACGCGGCGTACTCCTCGAGGAGCCTGGGGAAATCCGCCTGCGAAAATGCCCAGAGGCTGTATGCATGGCGGGCCTTCGCCGGATCCGTGGGCAGCTCTCTCATCCACTCATGGGCGTGCATCACGACGCCGCGCGTCGTGCGGGGCTGCGCCGCATGCAGTGCGCGGTGTACGCCCGTGAGCACCGCGTGGCGCAGGCCCGGTGTGGCGAGCACGCTGCCGATCGAAGAGCCGAACGCCGGCAGCACGTTGCGCATCACTGAATTTCGGATCTGCCATATCCCCGACCGCGTGACGCTCTCGTCGGGGTCGCGAACGCGTCGCTCGACCGTGATCCGGTCGGAAAAGGGCGCGACGTGAAATCGCAGTGCACCGGGCGTTTCGACGATGCTCGCGTGGCGCGCGGCGAACTCCGCGAACGTATGGCTGCGATACTCGATCCTGACCGGCGTCAACGGCTCGACGCGCAGCGAGACCTCGTGAACGACCCCGAGCAGCCCATGGCTCGAACGCAACACGCGCATGAGATCGCGGTCGCGCTCGGTCACCGTGATCTGCCGGCCCTGGGGCGTGATCAACTTGATCTCGGTCACGCAGGCCGCCATCTGGGCGCAGTCCTCGCGATAGGACGGCTGGGGCAGCGTCGATACCGCGAGCGCACCGACCGACATGTTGCCGATCTCCGGGGTCAACGGCAGTTCGAGTCCGCGCTCGGCGAGCGTCCGCACCAAGGCCGCGACGCGCACGCCGGCTTGCACCCGGACGCAGCCCTCGTCGTATCCCAGGATCTTGTCGAACGCGTCCAGGTGCAGCGCCGTGCCGCCGTCGGTGTTCGTGCAGCGCGTGATCGAATAATCCGCGCCGATCGGGCGCACCGGCGAAGGATGCGCCTTGGGATTCGTGAGGATCTCGGCGATATCCTCCACCGTCCGGGGTCGAACCGTGATCCGCGGGTGCCGGTGCAGGCCGGGCCGACCCGCGCCCGGGAAGCGCGTGCCATTCAGTGCCATTGCGATCATCCCTCACCAGTCGGGCCGCTCTCGGAGCGGCATCCGGCTGTTCCGGGCGCGCGAGGCCAGACGCCGGAGCGCTTGGGCGCGACGATCGAAGGCACTGGCGGCCCCGCTGTCGTGGGGCGCCCCGAGAGGCGCCCGGTAGACCGGTGGCTTTGCGTCCCCGCCTTTCAGCGGGTTTGCCCTTGAACAGCGAGTTCACTATGCGATGGCGCGAACGGACTGTAAAGGGCATCGTTGCGGGCCGAGAGCCAGTGGTCGCGAAAACCACCGACTCCGTCGCGGATTCGCATCTCGGCCGGCGCGGTGCGCGCGCGGTCGGGCCGCGCTGCGCGAGTGCAAGGCCGGCGACATCGATCGCCCCGCTTGATAAGATGCGCTAATGGAACCGATAGCGGTCGACGTCAAGGCCGGTGAGATCATCTGGTGGTGCCGGTGCGGCAAGAGCGCGCGACAGCCGTTCTGCGACGGCTCGCACAAGGGCACCGAGTTCACGCCGATGAAGTACCAGGCGGGCGCCGATGCGCGCGTCTGGTTCTGCGCCTGCAAGCGCACGGCGACTCCGCCGTTCTGCGACGGCTCGCACAAGAAGACCGCGGCGCCGTCGACCGGTTGAACCGGCGATGCCAAGTTCGTTGACGCTCGAAGGCGGCGGCGACGACTGGCGTTTGCGAATCGCGGGCGACTGGTCGGCCCGCGCGCTCGCCGAGACCCGGATCCGGCTCGACGACCTGCCGCGCGGGCTCGCCGGCACCTTGACCTGCGACTGGTCCGCGGCCGAATCCCCGGGGATCGGCCCTGCGTGGGCGCTGCTCGAGCGACTCGACGCGGTCGGCGGTGGTCGCTTGCGGATCCGGCACGTCTCTGCGCCCCGGCATGTTGCCTTCCTCGAGGGCTTGCGTGACCGCGAGCGCACCCTGCCACCGGCGGACGGCGCCCGGCCGACCGGCTCGCTCGCCGTGCTCGGCCGCTGGGTGATCGCCCGGGGCGGCGACTCGCGCGAGTTTGCTGCGTTCGTCGGTCGAATCGTCGCGGTACTCGCCCGCGCCGTTCGGCGGCCGCGGTCGTGGCGGTTGCCGTCGATCACCCGACATATCCAAGAGACGGGCGTCACCGCGATACCGATCGTCTGCCTGATCGCTTTTTTGATCAGCGTGATCGTCGCCTACCTGGGGTCGCAGCAGCTGCGGTTGTTCGGCGCCGAGATCTTCGTCGTCGACCTGATCACGATCGCGGTGCTGCGCGAAATGGGCGTGCTGCTGACGGCGATCATCGTCGCCGGCCGGTCGGGCAGCGCGTTCGCCGCCGAGATCGGCGCGATGCAGCTCAACGAAGAGATCGACGCGCTCAGGGCGATGGGCATGGACCCGGTCGAATTGCTGGTCGTGCCCCGGATCATCGCACTGGTGATCGCGTTGCCGCTGCTCACGGTGGTCGCCGACGCGACCGGTCTGCTCGGTGGCGGGCTGCTCGCGCACTATCAGGCGCACATCTCCTGGCCGCAGTTCGCCGACCGGCTGCGCGCCGCGATCGCACCAACCACCTTCTGGGCGGGCTTGATCAAGGCGCCGGTGTTCGCGGCGTTGATCGCGGTCGTCGGTACGTATCGTGGGATGCGCGTGCGCGGGTCGCCGCGCGAGCTTGGCCGGCAGACGACGATCGCGGTCGTCCAATCGATCTTCTTCGTGATCTTCGCCGACGCCTTGTTCGCGGTGCTGTTCGTGAGGCTGCGCTTTTGACGACGTCCGACGCCGGGGAGACGGTGATCCGGGTGCGCGGGCTCGTGAACCGTTTCGCGGGCCAGGTGGTTCACGACGGTCTCGATATGGAGGTGCGCGCACGCGAGGTCTTCGGGATCGTCGGCGGCTCGGGTACCGGCAAATCGGTGTTGCTGCGGACGATCCTCGGCCTGCACCCGCCCACCGCCGGCCACGTCGAACTGTACGGCCGACAGGTCGGCGCGATGTCGCGGGCGGAACGCGCCGGGATCGTGCAGCGGTTCGGTGTCACCTTTCAGAACGGGGCGTTGATCGGCTCGTTGACCGTCGCCGAGAACGTCGAACTGCCGCTGCGGGAGTATCGGCGCCTCGCGCGTCCGGCGCTCGACGAGCAAGCCCGCCTGTGCCTCGCGATGGCGGGCCTCCCGCCCGACGCAGCCGGCAAATACCCCGCGCAGCTCTCCGGCGGGATGGCGAAGCGTGCGGCGCTTGCGCGCGCCCTCGCGCTCGAGCCGAGATTGCTGTTCCTCGACGAGCCGACCGCCGGCCTCGATCCGATTTCCGCGGCGGCGTTCGATGAGCTACTGTTGTACCTGCACTCGCAATTGGACCTGACCGTCGTCATGATCACGCACGACCTGGATACCTTGTTTCGAACCTGCGGTCGGGTCGGCGTGATTCTCGACGGCAAGATGTCGAGCGGAACGTTGGACCAGGTTGCCGCGAGTCCGCACCCGTGGATCCAGGCCTACTTCCACGGTCCGCGGGCCCGCGCGTCGCGAGGGGAGCGCGATGGATAGGGACGCGAACTATGTCGCCGTCGGCGCGTTCGTGCTGTTGATCGCCGCGCTCGCGACCGGTTTCGTGTACTGGTACGCCGAACGCGGCGACCGTCGCGCCACTGCGCGCTACGAGATCTATTTCGAGGGATCGGTCAGCGGTTTGACCAAGGGCAGCCCTGTGCGCTATCTCGGGGTCGACGTCGGGAAGGTTGCGCGAATCACGCTGGACCCGTCCCATCCGAAGCGCGTCCGGGTCGTCGCCGACATCGATTCGACGGCGCCGATCGACAGCCGCACGCGTGCCTCGCTCAGCCTCCAGGGCGTCACCGGCCTGCTGTTCATCGACCTCGAGCAGAATCCCCACGCGGGCCCGCCACGTCCCTTGGCGCAAGGGCTGCACCATCCGGTGATCCGTTCGTCACCGTCGGATTTCGACGTGCTGCTCGGCAGTCTCCCGGAACTGACGACCCACGCGGTCGAACTCGTCGACCGCCTGAACCAGGTGTTCAGTGATCACAACGTGGCGGCGCTGCGCGCCACGATCGACAATGCGCAGCTCGCGAGCGCCCGGTTGCCGGCGACGATCGGGGACGTCCAGCAACTGGTCGAGGAGGTTCGCGCGTCGACCGAGGCGGTGGACGCGGCCGCGGTGCAGCTGCGGACGATCTCGCAGCGTTCCGCACCGCAGATCGACGCCACGATGAAGCACGTCGCCGAGGTTGCAGGCAATCTCGCCGACACCACCCGGCGGCTCGACCAGCTCGTCGCCGCGAACGGTCCGGCGCTGACCCGCTTCACGCGCGACGGGCTGCCGCAGATCGACGCGCTGGTCCGCGAAAGCCGCGACGCGGCGCGCCAGATGCGCGACCTGTCGCGGTCGCTGCGCGAGAATCCATCGCGCATCCTGTATCGTCCGCAGTCCGGCGGTGTCGAGGTGCCGCGGTGATCCGCACGGCGCTCGCGCCGCTGCGCGCACTGTTGTGCATCGCCGGAACGATCGCCCTCGGTGCTTGCAGCCGTTCGTTCCTCCGCAGCGACCGGCCACCGCCGACCGTCTATGCGCTGTCGTCGCACCCGGGCGCTCGCGCCCCGGACATCGCGGCGGGATTGAAGGTGCTGACCCCGATCGTCGCGCCCTCGATCGACTCGACGCGCATCGCCGCGTCCTTCCCTGACCGGCGCTTCGATCACTTCGCGGGCATGCGCTGGAATGCACCGCTCCATGCAGCGATCGAACAGCTCGCGCTCGGGGAGTTCCGTGCCCGCTCCGGGTTGCGCGCGGTGGTTCCGGACCGCTCGGTCGAGCGACCGCACTATTGGCTGGAGATCGAGGTGGTCGCATTCCAGGCCGAGTACGCGCGCCGCGGCGGCCCGCCGGTCGTCGAAGCCCATTTCGTCGCGCGCCTCGGCGACGCGTCGACCGGCCGCGTGCTCGCGAACATCGATGCCGACGCGAGCCGGCGCGCCACCGCGAACCGGATGTCCGCGATCGTCGCCGCATTCGAATCGGCCGCCGACGCCGCGCTCGACCGGGTGATCGCGACGACGGACGCACGCCTCGTGCGGACGCTCAGCGTTCACCGGCGGTCTTGAGTCGTTCGATCGAATCGGCAAGCTCGAGCCAGCGCTCCTCGAGCGCTTCGATCGAGCGGACGATCTCACCGTAGCGCGTGTAGCCGTTCTCGGGGACTTCGCCGTGCTCCATCGCCCGATCGAGTGCGGTGCGTTCCGCGCCGAGCTCTGCGATCCGCGCTTCCATCTCGGCCAGCTCGCGGCGCATCGACGCGAGCCGCGGCCGCGGGGGCGGCGCCACCGGCCCATGCGCCGCCGATGCGCGACTCCGCGGGTTCTCGCGGCCGCTGCCGCGGCGCTTCCGCAACCACCCTTGGTAGTCGTCGAGGTCGCCTTCGAACGGCTGGAGCCTTCCGTCCGCGACCAGCCAGAGGATGTCCGCGACCGCGCGGATCAGATGCCGATCGTGCGAGACCACCACCAGTCCGCCGCCGAAATCCTGCAACGCGACGGTGAGCGCGTGGCGCATCTCGAGATCCAGGTGGTTCGTCGGCTCGTCGAGCAGCAGCAGATTCGGGCGCCTCGCGACGATCAATGCGAGCGCGAGCCTGGCCTTTTCGCCACCCGAGAGCCGCTCCACCGGCTCGAACACGCGATCGCCGCCGAATCCGAACCGGCCGAGATGGTCGCGGGCGCGCTGATCGTCGCAACGCGCGTAGTCGGGCCCGCCGAGGTGGCGCAAATGCCAGAGCGGGCACTCGGCTGCACGCAGGTGCTCGAGCTGATGCTGGGCGAAATATCCCACCGCGAGATCCGCCGCCGCCGTGCGTGTGCCCGCGAGCGGCGGCGACTCCCCGCTGAGCAGCCGCGTGAGCGTCGACTTGCCGGCGCCGTTCGGCCCGAGCAACGCAATTCGGTCGTGGGGCCCGATCGACGCGTCGAGGCCGGCGAGCACGACCCGTCCTTCATGACCGCAGGCCGCCGCCTCCAGCGTCACCAGCGGGCGTGGGGTCTTCGCCGGCGGCTCGAAGGAGAAGGCGAACGGGCTGTCGACGTGCGCCGGCACGATCCGTTCCATGCGCTCGAGCATCTTCAGGCGGCTCTGCGCCTGACGGGACTTGGTCGCCTTCGCGCGGAACCGGTCGACGAACGCGCTGATCTCGGCGATCTTGCGCTCCTGCCGAACCCGCAGCGCGTTTTGCTGCGCGAGATCCTCGGCGCGCTTGCGCTCGAACTGCGAGTAGTTGCCGGCGTGGATCCGGATCCGGCGATCTTCGATGTAGAGGATCCGGTCCGCGATCGCGTCGAGGAACTCCCGGTCGTGCGAGATCGCGAGCACGGTGCCCGGGAAGCTGCCGAGCCACCCTTCGAGCCAGACGATCGCGTCGAGATCGAGATGATTGGTCGGCTCGTCGAGCAGCAGCAGGTCCGCGCGCGAGGCGAGCGCCCGCGCCATCGCGAGGCGCACGCGCCAGCCCCCCGAGAACTGCGCCACCGCCTTCGCGTGGTCGGCCGCGGTGAAGCCGAGGCCGTGCAGGATCTCGGCGGCGCGCGCGCGCGCCCGGTAGCCGTCGAGCGCCTCGAATTGCGCATGAGCCTGCGCGAGACGCAGAGCGTCGCCTTCGTGGCCCGCGCGCTCGATATGCGCCTGCGCGTCCCGCAAGCGCCCGTCGCCGTCGAGCACGAACTCGATCGCTTCCCGGTCGAGCGCCTCGACCTCCTGCTCGACGTGCGCGATCGCGAGACTCGCCGGCACATCGAGGTCGCCTCGATCGGGCGCCAGCTGCGCACGCAGTGCCGCGAACAGGCTCGACTTGCCGGCACCGTTTGCGCCGACGACGCCGACCTTCTCGCCGCGGTGGATCGAGAAGCTCGCATCCTCGACGAGCGACCGGGTGCCTCGGCGCAGATACAGCCCGCGAGCGGTCAGCAACACCGCCGCCTTGGCTCGAGGCCGGTTTGACGGGCCACGGACCGGATCGACACCGCGGCGATCAAGAAGCCTGCAGCGGCCGGCGGGACACCCCCGGCGGCGCCAAGTCGCCGAACGCGCTCTCGCCGCGCGCCTGCCGTTCGAGCAACGCGAGAAACTCCCCGCCGGTCATCGCGTCGCCGAACAGGCGGCCCTGCGCGAACTCGCAACCGCGCTCGCGCAGGAACGCGAGCTGCTCCGGGCGCTCGACGCCCTCGGCCACCACCTCGAGCTCGAGGCTCTTGCCCATGTCGATGATCGTCCGGACGATCGCCGCCGCGTCCAGGTCGGTCGCGACGCCCCGCACGAACGACTGATCGATCTTCAGGGTCCCGATCGGAAACTGTTGCAGCGCCGACAACGAGGAATAACCGGTGCCGAAATCATCGATCGCGAGGTGCAGCCCCATCGCGTAGAGGTCGTTGAGCAAGCCGATCGTCCGCTTCGGATCGGTCATCAACGTGGTCTCCGTGACCTCGAGTTCGAAGCTGGTCGGCGACACCTGGTGCTCGCGGAATATCGCCTGTGCCCGCGTGACGAACCCCGCGTGCTTCAACTGGCGCAGCGACAGATTCATCGCGATCCGACCGGGATTGGGCAGACGCGTCCGCCATTGCGCGTAGTCCGCGCAGACGCGGTTCATCACCCAGTCACCGATATCGAGTATCAGCAGCGTCTCTTCGGCGAGCGGGATGAAATGCGACGGCGAAATATCGCCGTGACCCGGTAACCGCCAGCGCAGCAGCGCCTCGGCGCCGACGATGCGCTGCGTGCGCAGGTCCACCTTGGGCTGATACAGGATCAGGAACTCCTCTCGTTCCAGCGCCCGGCGGAGCTTGCTCTTCAGCATCAGCCGTTCGACCGCGGCGGCGTTCATCGCGGGTGCGTAGAACGCGCAGGAATTGCCTCCGTTCTGCTTCGAGTGGTACATCGCTGCATCGGCGTTGCGGATCAGGTCGATCACGTTCTCGGCGTCGGTCGGGCACAGCGCGATGCCGACGCTCGCGGTCAGGTACACCTCCTGGTGATTCACGTAGAACGCCCGGCTGATTTCGTCGAGCAGCTTTCTCGCGATCGCGCCGATCGCGGCACGGTGATCGACGTCCGGCGGCAGGTCATCGACGAACATCGCGAATTCGTCGCCAGCGAGGCGCCCTATGACGATGTCCTTGCTCAGGGCCCGCGCGAGCCGCTCGCTCAGGATCTCGAGAGTGCGGTCACCGGCCGCGTGACCGAAGGTGTCGTTGACGTCCTTGAACCGGTCGAGGTCGAGATACAGCAGCGCGAGCGACCGTTGGTTGCGGCGGGCTCTGGCGATCGCCTGTTGCAACATGTGCTGGAACTGCATCCGGTTCGGCATCTTCGTCAGCGTGTCGTAGCGGGCGAGATAGCGGATGCGACGTTCGGCGCGCTTGCGCTCGGTGATGTTGCGCGCGACGTAGATATTGCCCTGGAACTGGGGATCGACGCTGCTGATCGTCGATGCGGCGATCGATACCGGGATCGTCTGGCCGCTCGCGGTGCGCAGGACCGTCTCGCGTTCGTCACCGGCGCCCGGTGCCGGGTCGAACGCGGCGCGATGAGCCGCGTCGACGATGTCGAGCAGCGGTTTGCCCCGCAATTGTTCGTTGGTTCGGCCGAGCAGCCGGCACGCCGCCTCATTGCAACTGCCGATCAGGCCATCCGGCGAGGTCACGAACACGGCGTCGCCCAGGCTGTCGAGCACCGTGTTCAGGTGCTGCTTCGTGATCGTCGTCTCGCTCAAAGTCAGGCGCATGCGTTCGAGCGTCGCCTGGAGATCGCCGATCTCATCGTTGCGGTGAACCGTCAACGGATAGCTGTAGTCGCCCCGGCCGATGCGTTCGGCGCTGCGGGCGAGCATCGAGATCGGGCGAGTCAAGCTGTCGGCGAAGAACCAGGCGCCACCGATGCCGGCGAGGAGCATCAGCACGCTCAGGCCGAGCAACCCTGTCGCGAACCGTTTGCCTTGCAAGGCCTCGTTGCGGGCGATCTCGACGCGCAGGTCGGCGAGCGTTCGCAAGCTCGCCGCTCGGCTGAACGAGATGACGACCGTGCCGATCCGCTGGTGTCCGGCGCCGGGCGGCGCGAGCACCGGCGCGATCGCGGTGTAGTTCGACCCGGCCGTCGCGCTCGATCCGGACCGGGAGGCGGAGAACGCGACGTGCCCGGTCTCGTCGCGGATCATGACCGTCCGCACGCCGCTGCGATCGAGAATCGCGCGGCCGATCGCGGTCGCCGTGGCCGTGTCGCCGGCGGCGAGCGCGGGCGCCAATTTCGTCGCCGCCGCGCGCGTGAGGTGCGCCGCGCGCCGCTCGAGCTCTGCTTCGAGTCGACGGGCGACGGCGCCGTGGGCGAGGGCGCTGGCCGCGGCGCTGTCGGCCCGATGCTCGAGATAGGCGAGGGTGCCGAGGAGCCCGGAAAACGCCATGGCGATCGCGATCGCGATCAGCAGGGTCTTCGTTCGCAGACTCGACGGCATGGGACGTCACCGGCCGCGGTGGCGGCCGTCCAGGGGCCATGATACCCGCGCGGGCGCGCGCCGATAAGAGCCCGCGTAGAATGCCGTCGATGACCCGAGCGCTGCGCATCGACGTTTACGCCGACACCGTGTGTCCCTGGTGCTATCTCGGCAAGAGACGACTGGCGGTGGCGCTCGCGGCTCGCGCCCACCACGCGCCGAACGTGACGTGGCGACCGTTCGAACTCAATCCCGATCTGCCGATCGACGGCGTCGATCGGGAAAGCTACCTGGCCGCCCGATCGCTCGATCGGGCGACGCTCGACCGGGCGCATCGCACGCTCGTCGAACTGGGCCGCGCGCAGGGGATCGAGTTCCGCTTCGAACGGATCGAGCGGGTGCCGAACACCCGCCGCTCCCACCTGCTGGTCGCTCTGGCCGCGCGCCGGGGCTGCGCCGATGCGATGCTGGAGCGACTGATGCGAGCCTACTTCGAAGAAGGTGCCGATATCGGAGCGTTTGACACCTTGATCGGGCTTGCCGCGGACGCCGGCCTGGAGGTGCGGGAGGCGCGCCAGGCGATCGCGTTGCGCAGCGGCCAGGATGCGATTCTCGCGGCGCAGCGCCATGCGGCCAGTCTGGGTCTCTCGGGCGTTCCAACATACGTCTTCAACGGCGAGTACTCGCTGTCAGGTGCCCAGGAGCCGGCGGCGCTCGCCGCCGCGATGGACGAGGCCGTTGCGATGTCCGGCGCACCGTCGGATCCGAGCTGAGGGTCCGCTGGATGACCCCCGCGGAACTCACGGGCCAGGCACGCAGTCACGTGGTCGACGTCCTTGAGTTCGATTGTGCGCTGCATCGCGAGGTCGTGACGCCGTTTATTGCGATGCGCAAGGCAGCGCTCGTGGACGGGATCGATCTGTGGCCGGCGAGCGCGTTTCGCGATTTCGATCGCCAGCTGGCGATCTGGAACGGCAAGTACACCGGCCGACGTCCGACCATGGGTGCCGACGGGGCGCCGCTCGAGCTCGCCCGACTGCCGCCGGCGCACCGAGTGGAAGCGATCCTGCGCTGGTCGGCGTTGCCCGGTGCGAGTCGCCATCACTGGGGTACGGACCTCGATCTCTACGATCGCGGTGCCGTCGCGAGCAACGTCGGGCCCAGTTTGCAGACGGCCGAATATGCGGCCGGCGGCCCGTTCGCGCCCGCGGTGGCGTGGCTCGAGCGGCACGCGGCGCGCTTCGGTTTCTTTAGACCCTATCGCGGTCGTCGCAGCGGCGTGCTGGCCGAGCCCTGGCATTACAGCTTCGCGCCGATCGCACACCGTGCCTTGCGCCGGCTCGACGTACAGATGCTGCGGGAGGCGATCGCGGCGGCGCCGCTCGAGGGCAAGGAGGCCGTGCTCGACTCGATCGACCGCATCCATGCCCGTTACGTGGCTTCGATCGATTCGTTCTGAAGTATTCCCCCGGCGGCATCAAGCCCAGAGGGCCTTCAGCCGATCGAGCATCAAGCCGCGCACCCGCGGCAATGGGTCGTCATCGACGGTGAACAGCGGCGGATTGCGACGCAGCATCCGCCAGCGCTCGGTCCGCAGCACGCGGTCGAGATGCGCGAGGTTCCGATCGATCGCCTCCATGTAAGGATTCGCGCCGTCGAACAGCGGCTCGACGTGCCGGTATGCGTGCTCGAACTCCTGCTCGAGCCTCACGACGCGCGTCTCATGAACGAATCGCGGCGTTTGCCTCAACAGATCGAGCCCTGAACTGTAACGCACCCGCGGCGCGCCGCCGCTCTCGGCGCTGGCGGCGATCCCGCCGAGCACGAATTCCGGATAGAGCCGATCGCGGCATTTCTCGAGATAACAGCGATCCGCCATCTGCGCGATCAGGTCGGCGGTCCCGAGCAGATGCCCCATCTTGCGGTCGCGGCGATCGTCGAGGCGGATCTCGGCGAGCGCGACCTCGTAGCCGGTGAAATGGACGATTCGCGTCGCGACCGGTACCCAGTGATCGAGACCGATCGTCGGCAGGAAGCGTGCGATGAAGCGGGCGCTGCGGGTCACGTGATAGCGGGTGAATTCCGCGCCGTTGCGATGTTCCTGGTCGCTGGCCTCGCGGATGTATCCGGCATCGTGGAACAGCGCGGTCACGAGCGTGGTGATCGCCCGCTCGGGGCCGAGCCGCGCGGCGGGCCCGGCGGTGCGATCGTGACCGACCAGCAGACGTGCGGTTGCGAGCGTCATGTCCAGGGTGTGCTGCCGATCGTGATACACGGTGTCGACGCCGTGATATCCGGGCATCCGTCCGGTGAACAACTGGTCGAACGCGGCGAACGCCTGGTCGAGCCGCTCGAAGGATTCCGTGGGCCACTCCGCCCGCGCCAGCTCCCTGACCGCGGTGGCGACCGCCGACGTCGCGCTCACCCGGACGGTGTTCGTCACGTCATAGTCGTTACGCCGCAATTCGCGCATGCCCGGATCTTATGCCGTGCGGCGACCGTTCGCCATCGGTCGGCATCGCCACTGTGACGCGCTCACGGCGCGACCGCTAGGATAAGTCAAAGCCGGCGACGCACGGCGCGTGATCGGACGGCCGCTCCCACGCGCGCGGCTCGCGATCGATACGGCAGAAGCGGCACCGCGGTGCGAGCGTCGGCGATGCGAATATCAGGTCGATCCGCAAGCCGTGGTTGCGGCGGTAGGCGCTCTGGCGATAGTCCCACCAGCTGAAGGTCCCGGCGGGCTGATCGAAGCGGCGGAACACGTCGCGCAAGCCGAGTCCCTCGAGGCGCGACAGCGCGGCGCGCTCTCCCGGGCTCACCAGCACGGAGCCCGTCCAAGCCGCCGGATCGTGGACGTCGCGATCCTCGGGCGCGACGTTGAAGTCGCCGACCACCAGCACATTTGCGTGGCGTTCGAGCTCCGCGCCGAGGAATCGCTCTAGCGCCGCGTACCACGCCAGCTTGTACGCGTACTTGTCGGAGCCGATCGACTGGCCGTTCGGCGCATAGACGTTGATCAAGCGGACGCCGCCGATCGTCGCGCCGATCAGCCGTCGCTGCGGGTCGTCGAGATTGGGCAGGCCCGTGACGACGTCCTCGATCGGCCGGCGCGCCAGGATCGCGACGCCGTTGTAGGTGCGCTGCCCCGAATGGGCCTCCCGGTATCCGAGTGCCTCGATCTCGGCTCGGGGAAACGCCTCGTCGACGAGCTTCGTCTCCTGCAAACCGATGACGTCGATCGGATTGGCGGCGAGCCATTGTGCGAGTTGCGGCAATCGGACTCGCAGCGAATTGACGTTCCAGGTCGCGAACGTGACGGCCCGGTCGGGCGCGTCCGGGCGGCCCGTCGACGCCCGCGCGCTCATCCGCCGATGCCCGTGTGTCGCAGCAGCGCCCCCACCTGCGGTTCGCGGCCCCGGAATGCGACGAAGGCGTCCATCGCGTCGAGGCCGCCGCCACGGGCGAGTATCGAGTCGTGGAATCGGGTCGCGGTGCCGAGATCGAACACGCCGGCCTCCTCGAACGCCTCGAACGCGTCCGCCGCCAGCACCTCGGCCCACTTGTAGCTGTAGTATCCGGCGGCGTAGCCGCCGGCGAATACGTGCGTGAAGCTCGAGGGCAGACGGTTGAACTCGGCGGTCGGGGTGACGGCGACGCGCCGCCGTACCTCCGCGAGCGTCGCCGCGACGTTCGCGCCGCGATCCGGATCGTAGTTCGCGTGCAGCTCGAGGTCGAAGGACGCGAGTTCGATCTGGCGCAACGTGTCGAGCGCGGCATTGAACGTGCGTGTCCCGACCAGCCGCTCGAGCAGCGCCGCGGGGAGCGGTTCGCCGCTGTCGACGTGCGCCGAGATCAACGGCAGCACCTCCGGCCGCCAGACGTAGTTCTCCATGAACTGGCTCGGCAGCTCGACCGCGTCCCAGGCCACGCCGTTGATGCCCGCGATGCTCGGATAAGGCACTTCGGTCAGCATGTGGTGCAGGCCATGCCCGAACTCGTGGAACAGCGTGCGGACGTCATCGTGCGTCAACAGCGACGGGGCTCCGCCGACCGGCGGGGGGAAGTTGCAGATGAGGTAGGCGACCGGCAGAGACCGCCCGGTCGGCAGCTGCTTCGCGATCACGCACTCGTCCATCCACGCGCCGCTGCGCTTGCGCGGGCGGGCGTACGGGTCGAGATAGAAGCCCGCGATCCGGCGTCCGGCTTCGTCCTCGACGTCGTAGTACCGGACCGATGCGTCCCACACGGCGACTCCGGCGCGTTCGCGCACCCGAATCCGGTAGAGCCGCGCGGCGACCGCGAACAGGCCTTCCAGCACCTTCGGCAGCGGAAAATACGGACGCAGCTCCTCTTCCGAGACCTGGTAGCGGTCCCGCTTGAGCCGCTCCGAATAGAACGCGATGTCCCAGGGGTCGAGCCGTCGTCCGGCGAACCGTTCGAGCTCGTCGAACTCCGCAAGAGCGGCGGGCCGGTAGCGCTCGGCGAGATCCGCGAGGAACCGTCGGACCTGCTCCCGAGTCTTCGCCATCCGCGTCGACAGTGCGTAATCGACGAAGGTCTCGAAGGAAAGCAGCCTGGCGAGTTCGTGGCGGGCCGCGAGTATCTCTTCGATCAGCGGCGCGTTGTCGTAGCGATTCGCCGTCGGGCCGCGATCCGATGCACGCGTGACCCATGCCTCGTAGATTGCGCGGCGCAGCGCGGCGTCCTCCGCGCCATGCATCACCGCTACGTAGGTCGGTTGGTCGAGGTGCAGCAGCCAGCCGCTGCGGCCGGCGGCGGCCGCATCCGCGGCCGCTCGCGCGGTGAAGTCCGGCGGCAGTCCCGCGAGCTGCGCCGGATCCTCGATGATCCGCTCGTAGGCTCGCGCCGCATCCAGCACGTTCTCGCCGAATTTCGCGCCGAGGGTCGCGAGGCGCTGCAGGAGCTCGCGCAGGCGCGCCTGTCGGTCCGGGAGCAGGTCCACGCCGGCGAGTCGGAAGTCGCGCAGTGCATTCGCGATCAGCTGCCGCGACTCCGTCGGCAAGGCCGGCCCTTCGTGCTCCAGGATCCGGCGGTACGCGGACGCGAGCGCCGCGCTCTGTCCGATCTCGGCGGCGTACTCAGCGAGCAGCGGGACGCACTCGTTGTACGCGGTGCGCAGCTCCGGCGTGTTCGCGACGCCGTTCAGATGGGAGATCGGCGAGAACGTGCGGCTCAGTCGATGGCCCGCCTCTTCCAACGGGACGATCACGTTGTCGAATCGCGGCTCGGACTGGGCGGCGATGGCCGCGACGAGCTTCCGATTCTCCGCGAGCACGCGTTCGAGCGCCGGTCGCGCGTGTTCCGCGCGGATGCGGTCGAACGCGGGCAGGTCGGTCGTCTCGAGCAGGGGGTTGGTCACGCGGTCGCTTCCGGTCGGCGGTCGGTCGCGGCCGGGTCGGCGCTGCGCCGCGAGAAAACCAGTATATCATTGCCCCGCGTATCCATCGGGATGGAGTCTCCACGTGTCGGCGCAATCTCTCGATCTCGTCGTCGTCGGCGGCGGCAGCGGCGGCCTCGCCTGTGCCCAGCGAGCGGCAGAGTACGGCGCAAAGGTCGCCTTGATCGAATCCCATCGCCTCGGCGGAACCTGCGTGAACGTCGGTTGCGTCCCGAAGAAGGTGATGTGGAACGCGGCCCAGATCGCCGCCGCGATCGGTGACGCGAAGGATTACGGCTTCGACGTCGCAGCTGGCGAACACGACTGGCTCGCGCTCAAGGGCAAGCGAGACGGTTACGTCGCGCGCTTGAACGCGATCTACGAGCGCAACCTGGCGGCGAAAGGGGTCGAATACGTCGCTGCGCGCGCATCGTTCCTGGATTCCGGCACCGTCCAGGCGGCCGGCCGCGAATTTCGCGCGCGGCACTTCGTGATCGCGACCGGCGGCCGGCCGGTCGTGCCGCCGTTGCCTGGAGCCGAGCTCGGCATCGACTCCGACGGCTTCTTCGCGCTCGAGGAACGACCCGCCCGGGCGGCGATCGTCGGCAGCGGATACGTCGCCTGCGAACTCGCGGGCGCGTTTCATGGCCTCGGCGCGGCGGTCGACCTGTTCGTGCGCAAGGACCGGCCGTTGACGCATTTCGACGAGATGCTCGGGGAAGCGCTGCTGCGCGAGATGCGCGCCCAAGGGATCGTCGTGCACACCCACGTGACGCCCGCGGCCGTGCGCAGGAGCGGCAGCGCGCTCGCGCTGGTCGCCGCGGACGGTCGCGAGTTCGAGGGCTTCGATACGCTGCTGTGGGCGATCGGCCGGCACCCGAACGTCGCGGATCTCGGGCTCGAGCGCGCGGGCGTGCGCGTGGATCCGGACGGGTTCGTGATCACCGATGGGTTCCAGGACACCAACGTCGAGGGCGTGCATGCGATCGGCGACGTGACGGGCCGGGCCGCACTCACGCCGGTCGCGATCGCGGCGGGCCGGCGGCTCAGCGACCGCTTGTTCGGTGGCGCCAAGGACCGGCGTCTCGACTACGACGTCATTCCGACCGTCGTGTTCACCCATCCGCCGATCGGTACGATCGGCCTGTCGGAAGCCGGGGCGCGAGCCGTCCACGGGGACGACGTCCATGTGTACCGCGCGGACTTCGTCGGCATGTACCATGCGGTGACCACGCACAAGCCGCGCACCGACATCAAGCTCGTCTGCGCAGGCCCGCAGCAGCGGATCGTCGGCTGCCACGTGATCGGCGCAGGTGCCGACGAGATGCTGCAGGGCTTCGCGGTCGCGATCCGGATGGGCGCGACCAAGCGGGATTTCGACGACACGGTCGCGATCCATCCGACGAGCGCCGAAGAACTCGTGACGCTGCGGTAACTGGGATGGCGATCCGCGGCTACCAAGGAATCCAGCCCCGGCTCGGTGCGCGCGTGTTCGTCGACGAGACGGCCCTGGTGATCGGCCGGGTCGCCCTCGGTGACGACGCCTCGGTGTGGCCGCTCGCGGTGTTGCGCGGCGACGTCGAGAGGATCGAGATCGGTGCGCGCACGAACGTGCAGGATGGATGCGTGCTCCACGTGGTGCACGACGGGCCGTACACCCCGGGCGGCATCGGCTTGCGGGTCGGCGTCGACGTGACCGTGGGTCACAAGGCGGTGCTGCATGCGGCGACGATCGGCGATCGATGCCTGATCGGCATGGGTGCGATCGTCCTCGATGGGGCCGTGATCGCGGACGAGGTCGTGATCGGCGCCGGTAGCGTCGTGCCGCCCGGCAAGACCCTCGCAAGCCGGGGCTTGTATCTCGGCAATCCCGCCCGCTGGGTGCGGGAACTCGGTGATGCCGAGATCGAGCGCCTGCTCTACGGTGCCCGGCAGTACGTGGCGCTCAAGGATCGGTATCTCGCGCAGGCCTGATCCCGCGATCACCGCGCCGGGCGTGTCAGCGGAACGGCGCGAGCGCGTCGAGCACCGGACGGGTGTCCGGACGCTTGCCGCGCCACAGCAGGAACGCGGCGGCGGCTTGCTCGACCAGCATTCCCCAGCCCTTTTCGATGCGGGCGGCGCGCCGCGTCCGGGCCCAGCGAGTGAAGGTCGTGTCGCCCCGGCCGTAGGCCATGTCGTAGCACAGCGTGTGTTCGTCGACCGTGCCCGCCGGCAACGGGGGCATCTCGCCCGAGAGCGAGGCCGAGGTGCCGTTCACCACCAGGTCGAACGGCGGGCCGTGGATGTCCGCGAAACCACTGCCCGTGACCGGGCCGAGATCGCGGAACTCGGCGGCCAGTGCCCGCGCGCGCGCGGGCGTGCGGTTCGCGATCAGGATCTCGCGCACCGAGCGCTCGAGCAGCGGGCCGAGCACGCCGCGCACGGCTCCGCCGGCGCCGAGCAACAGGATCCGTCGGTCCGCGAGCGGGATGCCGAGGTTGCGTTCGAGGTCGGTCACGAGTCCTTCGCCGTCGGTGTTGTCGCCGAGCAGCGTCGCGTCGTCGCGGAGCACGATGGTGTTCACCGCTTGCGCGCGCCCGGCGCGCGCGGTCAACTCATTGACGAGTTCCGCCGCCGCCTGCTTGTGCGGTACCGTGATGTTCAAGCCGCGAACGCCGCTGATCAGCAAGTGCAGCGTCTCCCGACGGAACGCCTCGGGCAGGAGGTCGTACAAGCGATAGACGATGTTCTCACCGGTGGCCTTCGCGAACATTCCGTGGATGAACGGCGACCAGCTGTGGGCGACGGGATGGCCGGCGAGTCCGTACTGGTCCGCAGCGCCATCGCCGTCCGCGCCGGTCACGGCTGCAGCCATCCCGCCGCACTTTTGGCGAAATAGGTCAATATGCCGTCCGCGCCCGCCCGCTTGATTGCGGTCAGGCTCTCCAGCGCGATCGCCCGCTCGTCGATCCAGCCGTTGCGCGCCGCGGCCATGATCATCGCGTACTCGCCGCTCACCTGGTACGCGAACGTCGGCATCCCGAAGCGCTCCTTCACCCGGTGAATCACGTCCAGATACGGCAGCGCCGGCTTCACCATCACCATGTCCGCGCCCTCGGCGATGTCCATGGCGACCTCGCGCAGCGCCTCGTCGCTGTTCGCGGGATCCATCTGGTAGGTGTGCTTGCTGCCCTTGCCGAGCTGGCCCGCCGAACCGACGGCCTCGCAAAACGGCCCGTAGAACGCCGACGCGTACTTCGCCGCGTACGCGAGTATCCGCGTGTGGACGAGGCCCGCCGCCTCGAACGCGGCGCGGATCGCACCGATCCGGCCGTCCATCATGTCCGACGGCGCGACCGCGTCGGCGCCCGCGTCGGCGTGCGAACGCGCCTGCCGCACGAGGGTCTCCACGGTCAGATCGTTCTGCACGTAGCCGGCGGCGTCGATCAGTCCGTCCTGCCCATGGGTCGTGAACGGGTCGAGGGCGACGTCGGTGATCACGCCGAGCTCCGGGAATGCCTTCTTCACCGCGCGTACCGCGCGCTGAGCGATCCCTTCCGGGTTCCACGCTTCGCGCGCATCGAGGGTCTTCTTCTCGGTCGGCGTGACCGGGAAGATCGCGATCGCGGGGATGCGCAGTTTCGCGAGCACCTCGCACTCGGCGAGCAGTCCGTCGATCGACAGCCGCTCGATGCCCGGCATCGACGGGACCGGCTGGCGCTCGCCGCGTCCCTCGACCACGAACACCGGATAGATCAGCGCATCGACCGTGAGCTGGGTCTCCCGCATCAGCCGGCGCGAGAACTCGTCGCGGCGCATGCGCCGCATGCGGGTTGCCGGATAACCGCCCGAGGATTCCTTGATCACGTCACAGCCCCGCCTTTACGAACAGATCGATGATGCGGCGCGTGCTCGCCGCGAGCGCCGGATGGTCGGCCTCGAATTGCACCGCGAGCGACTCGAGGCGATCCGCGACCGATTCCTGCGGCCCGGACGAGGTCGACGGAAAGGCCGGCGCGGGCGCCGACGAGCGATCGAGCAGCCGCGCGATGTCCTCCATGACCTTGCCGAGCAGCCCCCGCAAGCGTGGATCGGCCGTGCGGGCGTCGGCGAGTTCGGCGTGCAGCGCCGCAAGCTGTTTACGAAGATGGTCCGTGTCCATGCGAGTCTCCTTGGATGCCGCGCTCATTGTGCCACCCGTTCGTCCGTCAGGCGCGCGACCTGTGCGTACCCGGCTCCGTCGGCCGCGAGGTGCCGGTGGATCGCCGCGTAGATCTCGCCGAGCCGGGCATCGAGCCCGAACGGCGGGTTCACGATCGCGAGACCGCTGCCGACGAGACCGGCGGCGCCGCTGTCGGTGTAGATCGCGAGTTCCGCGCTCAGGATCTTCGGGATCCGCAGCGACTCGAGCCGCGTGAGCGCCGCCCGTCGCTGGCCCTCGTCCAGGATCGGGTACCAGATCAGGTACAGGCCGGTCGGCCAGCGCCGATAGCCCTCCAGGAAGGCGTGCCGGAGCGTGCGCCACTCGTCGACCGCTTCGTACGGCGGATCGATCAGCACCAATCCGCGCCGTTCGACCGGTGGCAACTGCGCCTTCAACGCGGCGTAGCCGTCACCGATCTCGACCCGTACCCGACCGGTGCCGCGGACCGCGCGCTCCGCGGCGCGCGCCTCGGCCGGCACGGCTTCGACGAGGATCGCGCGGTCCTGGGCGCGCAGCGCCGCCGCGATCAGTGCCGCGGATCCCGGATACCGGGCGAGGCGCGCACCCGCGTGCGCGCCGATCGCCGCGAAATAGTTCGCGAGCGCGGGCTCGCTCGCGCCGCGCTCGTGCAGACGCAGCACACCGCGTTCCGCCTCGCCGGATTTGCGAGCCTCCGCCGAGCGCAGGTCATAGACCGCGCGACCGGCGTGGGTGTCGAGCGCGAAGAACGCGGTGTTCTTGCGTTTCAGCGCCGTCAGGCATTCGATCAGCGCGGCGTGCTTCGCGACGTCGGCGAAATTGCCCGCGTGATACAGATGCCGGTAGTTCATCGCCTTCTCGGCGCGCGCGTCGTCACGCGAGCTCGGTCAGATAGTCCCTCGGCCTCAGGTAGCGTTGCGCGAGTTGCGCTTCCGCCGAGCCGGGAACCGGCTGCCAATCGTACTCCCAGCGCACCAGCGGTGGCAGCGACATCAGGATGGACTCGGTGCGCCCCCGTGATTGCAGCCCGAAGAGCGTGCCGCGATCGTAGAGCAGGTTGAACTCCACGTAGCGGCCCCGGCGAAACAGCTGGAAATGGCGTTCGCGGTCGCCGTACGGAGTGTCACGGCGGCGCTCGAGTATCGGCAGGTATCCGGGCAGGATCCGGTCACCGACGCTGCGCAACAGCGCGAAACAGCGGTCGAACCCACCGTCGCTGAGATCGTCGAAGAACAAACCGCCGACGCCGCGTGTCTCGGCGCGGTGCGGAAGATAGAAATAGCGGTCGCACCAATCCTTCCACCGTTCGTAGAGTCCGGACCCGAACGGCGCGCAAGCCTCGTGGGCGTTGCGATGCCAGTGCAGCACGTCTTCATCGAACGGGTAGTACGGTGTCAGATCGAATCCGCCGCCGAACCACCAGACCGGCTCCCCGGCCGGCGGCGTCGCGACCAGGAATCGCAGGTTCGCGTGAGTCGTCGGCACGTACGGGTTGCGCGGATGGAATACCAGCGATACGCCGGTTGCCTCGAACGGCGCATCGGCGATGTGCCCCCGCTCCTGGGTCGCGGACGGCGGCAGGTGGGCGCCGCGTACGTCGGAGAAATTGATCCCGGCGCGCTCGAAGACCCGTCCTTCGGTCAGGATGCGGCTCTCGCCGCCACCGCCCTCGTCGCGCCGCCAGGCGTCGCGACGAAACCGCGTGCCATCCGCCGACTCGATCGCATCGGTGATGCGCTGCTGCAGGGCGAGAAGATAGTCGCGCACCGCGGCGCCGGCGGTCTCCGGCGTCCAACCGGTCGAGTCGCGAAGGGCGCTCACCGGTTCAGGCCTCGTCCGCCATCACGCCGTCACGGGGTCCGACCGGATGCGGTCCGCGCTCGCGGCGTGCTCTTGCGTTTCGCGCTGGCCGGCTTGCCAGGCCCGGGTCGCCGCGCGGTATTCTGCGGCGGCTTGCCGCGCGGCGCGGCCTTGCTGCGGGTACCGCGCGGCGACGGTGCGATGGCGGCGCGCGTCGTGCGCGTGGTCTTCGTCGCCGCGCCGGTCGAGTCACCGGTCGTGGTGCCGGTCGTGGTGCGCGCCCGCCGGCGTGCTGCTGCGGGCTTCGCGTCCGCCACCGCGGACTTCGCACCCTTCGCCTTGCGTCCCCACTTGCCGAAGCCGCGGGCCGGTGCCGCGGCGAGCAAGGCCTGGCATTCCTCGAGGGTCAGCGTCTTCGGGTCCCGATCTTTCGGGATCTTCGCGTTGCGCGCCTTGTCGGTGATGTAGGGGCCATAACGCCCATTGAGCACCTGGATTCCGGCGTCCGGAAAATCGAGGATCAGCCGATTCGCGTCGGCGATTTCCTTCTCGCGGATCACCTCGAGTGCGCGTTCCGGCGTGATCGTGTAGGGGTCATCGATCTTCAGCGACACGTATTTGGCGCCGTACTTGAGGTACGGCCCGAAACGTCCGATGTTCGCGACGACCGGTTCGCCGGCCGGCGTTGATCCGAGGGCACGCGGCAGCTTGAACAGTTCGAGCGCTTCCGCATGAGTGATCGCGTCCATCTTCTGGCCCGGGCGCAGGCCGGCGAAGCGGGGCTTGTCGGGATCGTCCTTCGTGCCGATCTGCACGAACGGACCAAAACGCCCCATCCGCACGCTCATCGGCTTGCCGCTCGCCGGGTCGATCCCGAGGTCGCGGGCTTGCGCGACCTCGTCGCGGCTCACGGTCGCCTCGGTGTGCCGGACCCGATCGATGAACGGCTTCCAGAACCGCTCGAGCAGCGGCACCCAATCCTGCTCACCGGACGCGACCGCGTCCAGCGAGTCCTCCATACGCGCGGTGAAGTCGTAGTCGACGTAATTCGTGAAGTACAGCGTGAGGAACCGGCTCACGATCTTCCCGATGTCGGTCGCCGTGAACCGTCGGTTGTCGATCACCACGTACTCGCGATCGCGCAGCGTCGAGATGATCGACGCGTAGGTCGACGGCCGGCCGATGCCGTATTCCTCCAGCGCCTTCACGAGCGAGGCTTCGGAATACCGGGGCGGCGGCTCCGTGAAGTGCTGTGACGGCAGGAGGGAGCGCAGGGCGACCCGGTCACCCTCACGCATCGCCGGCAGCACGTGGTCCGAGTCGTCCTGGACCGCGTCGTCCAGGCCTTCTTGATAGACGGAGATGTACCCCGGTTTGACGAGGGTCGATCCCGTCGACCGCAGCACGTGCCGCTGCGCGCCGTCCGGTCCGGCGAGCAGGTCGACGGTGACCGTGTCGAACACCGCCGGCGCCATCTGGCAGGCGACGGTGCGTTTCCAGATCAACGCGTACAGTCGGTACTGATCCGGGTCGACCTTGCCTTCGAGGCGCGCCGGCAGGACCGTCGCCGCGGTCGGCCGGATCGCCTCGTGCGCTTCCTGCGCGTTCTTCGACTTGGTGCGATAGACGCGGGGTTCCTCGGACAGACCCTCGCGGCCGTAGAGTTCGACGATCACTTCGCGGATCTGGCCGACCGCTTCCTGCGCGAGGTTCAAGGAGTCGGTGCGCATGTAGGTGATCAAACCGACCGCGCCGTCGCCGATGTCGACACCCTCGTAGAGCTGCTGGGCGACCCGCATCGTCTTCTGCGCGCTGAACCCGAGTTTCCGGGCGGCCTCCTGCTGCAGGGTCGACGTCGTGAACGGAGGCGCCGGGTTGCGGCGACGCTGCTTGCGATCGACCGTACGAACCGTGAGCGTGCCGTCCGCGGTCCGCGTGACCGTCTGTTCGACCTCGCGTGCGACGGCCTCGCTGGTGAAGCTGAACTGCTCGACCTTCGAACCGCGGTATTCGATCAGCTTGCCGGGGAATCGCTGCCCGCCGTGCTCGAGTTCCGCGTCGATCGTCCAGTACTCGCGGGCGCGGAAGGCCTCGATCTCGTCTTCGCGCTCACAGATCATCCGCAATGCCGGACTCTGCACGCGGCCCGCCGACAGGCCGGGACGGATCTTCTTCCACAACAGCGGCGAGAGGTTGAAGCCGACCAGGAAGTCGAGCGCGCGCCGCGCCTGCTGGGCGTTCACCAGGTCGAGCGACAGCTCGCGCGGGTGCGTCATCGCATCGCGCACCGCGTTCTTCGTGATCTCGTAGAACACCACGCGATGCACCTGCTTGCCCTCGAGCGCGCCTTTCGCCTTCAGCAGTTCGTGCAGATGCCAGGAGATCGCCTCGCCCTCGCGGTCGGGGTCGGTCGCGAGGTACAGGGTGTCGGCCTTGCGCAAGGCCCGCACGATCGCATCGACGTGCTTCTGGCTGCGCTCGACGATCTGGTATTTCATCGCGAAGTGTTGGGCGGGATCCACCGCGCCCTCCTTCGGGACCAGGTCGCGGACGTGTCCGTACGACGCGAGGACCTCGTGGTCCTTCCCGAGGTACTTCTTGATGGTCTTCGCCTTTGCGGGCGATTCGACGATGACGAGGTTCGCGCTCAAGGATGTCTTCAGTGGAGTGCTTCGCCGCGTTCCTCGAAGACGAGGTCTTCCATTCGCGCGTACGCCGATTCCTGGCCCGGCTGGCTGAAGAGCACCATCAGCACGACCCACTTGACCTGTTCGATGTCGATCTCGTCGGCGTCGAGCGCCATCAGCCGGTCTATCACGACTTCGCGCTGCGCTGCGGAAAGTATCCGCAGGTTTTCCAGGTACATGAGGTACCCGCGCACGTCGGTGTCGAGGCGCAGCAGCTCCTGGCCGCTGAACACGCGTACCGCGCGCGCGGTCGCCTGTGCGACCTGGCCGAGCGGATCTCCGGAGAGGCCATCGAGCCATTCGAGCGCGCGGCCGACCTCGAACTCGCCGAATCCCGCGCGCTCGAGCTCGGTCTTCAACGTCTGCCGGTCCGGTCGTGGCGCCTCGTCCGCGCTCATGTAGTGCTCGAACAGGTAGATCAGCAGATCGAGAACGCTATCTTTCACTCCATCCGCTCCTGGCGACACGGGAATATCGGCCGCCGGGGGCAGCCTGAACGTG
>JAJXYU010000117.1 GCA_021780395.1 Pseudomonadota bacterium | reverse complement strand
GCTCGAGCCCCGCATGCGCGCGCGCCGCGGTGATCGCCCGTGCGGCGAGGGTCGTGCGCAGCGCCGCGTGCGCGAGCCGCAGCCGCGCCTCGTCCGTCTGCCAGCCGAAGTAGGCCTCCGCGACCGCACCGGACAGATCGAGAGCCGCCGCGGCACGTTCGGCCGCCGCGGCCCGGGCGCGATCGCTCGCGGCGACGACCGCATCGCGCTGCCGGCCCCACCAGTCGAAATGATAGCGGCCGCGCAGGCCGAGGTCCGCCTGGCTGTACCAGGAGAACCCGGTCAACGCGCTCGGCAGCAGGCCCGTGTCGCTCAGCCGCTGCCGCGACACGTCACCGGCGAGGTCGACGTGCGCACCGGCCGCCGCGGCGACCACGCGCACGCCGCGTCGCGCCGACCGGAAGCGCGCCTCGGCGACCGCGATCGACGGGGAATCGGTGAGCGCGAGCGCGACGAGGCGATCGAGCGTCGGATCCTGGTATCGACGCCACCAGTCGCGCTGCGGCCACGCCCCCGCGGGCGTGCCGGGCTCGTCGAGTGGCGCCACCGGCGACAAGCGCGTCGGCGGGATCCGCGAGGGCCACCCGGCGCAGGCGGCGAGCAGCATCGGCAGCAACGCCGCCGCGATCAGCGTCCGCACGCGCCTCACGTCGCCTCCCCGGCCGGCGCCGCTTCCGGCACCGGGTCGAACCGCTCGACCAGTCGCTTCAGCCAGTCGATCATCGCGTGTTTTTCCTCGACCGTGTGATTCCGGTAGAGCTCGCGCAGCCCGAGGAACATCGGCGGCAGGATCTCGCGCACCAGGGCTTCCCCCTTCGGCGTGATCCGCAGCACCATCCGCCGGCGGTCCGATTCGCAGGCGCCGCGCGTGATCCATTCGTGCCGCACCAGCGCATCGCTGATCCGCGAGAGGTTCGCGGGACTCTGCGACGCGCGCGCACACAGATCGCTCGGATGGGCGATCCCGTCGGGTTGCGAGAACAGGGCGGTCAGCACCCGGAACTCCGCCTCGCCGAGGCCGTGCGGACGGATCCGGTGCTCGAGGGTCCGGCCGAAGTCGTGCGCCAGCAGCAGGATCAGGCGCAGGATCAGCACGTCGTCGAGCGGCAGCTCGGGCATGCGGGCACTCAGCCGGGCGAGGCTCGCTTCGATCAGATCGACGTCGGAAGTCACGGTGCTGAAATATTCGTTTTCTAACTATTAACAGTTGAATATTCTACGCGTGGAATATATCCTATGCAAACAAAAACGCACTCCGCACCCCAGATCGCGATCGGGATGGACGCAGCCGCTATGCCGAATGAACACTCCCGCGGACGACGCCTCGCCGCTTGCGGCGTCGCCGCCGCCCTCTCGCTGAGCGCGGCCGGCTGCGCGGTCGGACCGAATTTCCACGTGCCGCCGCCGCCGCCGGCGACCGGGTATCTGCGCAAGCCCTTGCCCGCCCGCACCGCGTCCGCAGCGGTCGCGGGCGGCGCGCCGCAGCGCTTCCTCCCGTCGCGCGACATTCCGGGCGACTGGTGGACGGTATTCCACTCCCCGCAGATCGACTCGCTGGTGACCCAGGCGCTGCGCGACAGCCCGACGCTCGCGGCGGCCCAGGCGGCGCTGCGCCAGGCGGACGAGGAGCTCGCGGCCGGCCGCGGCGCCTTCTCTCCGGCGATCAGCGGATCGATGGGCGCGGTCCGCGAGCAGTCTTCCGGCGCCGCGTTCGGCTCGCCGCGCACGATCCTGTACTCGCTGAACAGCGCGACGGTGAACGTCGCGTACACGCTCGACGCGTTCGGCGGCGTGCGGCGCCAGGTCGAGGCGCTGCGCGCGCAGGCCGAGTATCAGCGGTTCTCGATGGAAGGGGCGTACCTCACGCTCACCTCGAACATCGTGACCGCGGCGATCGACGAAGCCTCGCTCGGCGCGCAGATCGACGCGACCCGACGCATCGCGACGGCACAGCGCGCGGCACTCGCGATCGTGCGCAAGCGCCTGGCGCTCGGCGGCGCCTCGCGCGCGGACGTTCTGCAGCAGCAGTCGGTGCTCGCCGCGACGCTCGCGTCGCTCCCGGCACTCGAGGCGGCCCGTTCCCAGGCCCGCAACCTCCTCGCGGCGTACACCGGCGCGCCCCCGACCGAGTTCCGCGCGGGCGCGATCGATCTCGCCTCGCTCCACCTGCCGCGCGACCTCCCGGTCACCCTGCCCTCGCGCCTCGTCGAGCAGCGGCCGGACGTGCGCGCGTACGCCGCGCTCCTGCACGCGGCGACCGCGGAGGTCGGCGTCGCGACCGCGAACCTGCTGCCGCACGTCACGCTGTCCGGCGCGTACGGCGGCGAAGGCGTGCACTTCTCGGACATCTTCTCGCCGGCCTCCGCGATCTGGAACGCGGCCGCGTCGATCGGCCAGCCGATCTTCGAGGGCGGCACGCTGTGGCACACCCGCAAGGCCGCGATCGACGCGGCCCAGGTCGCCGCGGCGAACTACAAGGCGACCGTGCTCACCGCGTTCCGCAACGTCGCCGACGTGCTGGTCGCGCTCGAGGCCGATGCGCGCAGCGTCGCCGCGAACGCGGTCGCGGCACGCTCGGCGTCGCAGAGCCTGCGCCTCGTGCGCCTGCAGTACTCGACCGGCGCGGCGAGTCTGCCGCAGGTCCTGCTCGCCGAGCAGGCCGACGAGACCGCGCGCATCGCGCTCGTGAAGACGCGGGCGCAGCGCTTCGCGGACACCGCCGCGCTCTACCAGGCGCTCGGCGGCGGCTGGTGGCACCGCGAGGACGCCGAATCCGGTCAGAACCACTGCTGCGAGAGGTCTCTGTGAGCAATCAGGAACTGGGCGGCGCCAACGACGCGCCACCGAAGGTCGCGCGTGCCGCGCTCGTGAAGCCGATCGCGATCGTGCTCGTGGTCGCGCTCGTGCTGGTCGGCGGAATCGCCGGCTTCCACGTGTTCGTCGGCCGCAAGATCGCCGAATTCATGGCCGCGAACGCGAAGGCGCCGCAGACGGTGTCGACCTTCGTCGCGCAGAGTCTGCCGTGGCAGGCGCAGACCCATGCGGTCGGCAACGTGCGCGCCCGCCAGGGCGCCGATCTCGCGGCGCAGATCGCAGGCATCGTCGACGCGGTCCACTTCCGGTCCGGCGACGTGGCTCGGGCCGGCGAGACGCTGCTGACCCTGCGGATGAACGACGATCCGGCGAAGCTCGCGCAGCTCGAGGCGCAGGCGCGGCTCGCCGCGGTGAACGACCGCCGGGACCGGCGCCAGCTCGCCGCGCAGGCCGTGAGCCGTGCGACCGTCGACGCGGATCTCGCGGCGCTCCAGTCCGCGCGGGCGCAGGTCGCCGCGCAACGCGCGCTGATCGCCGAGAAGATCGTGCGCGCGCCGTTCGCCGGCCGGCTCGGGATCCGCCAGGTCGACGTCGGGCAGTACCTCGCGGCCGGCACGCCGATCGTCACGCTGCAGTCGGTCGATCCGATCCTGATCGACTTCTTCGTCCCGCAGCAGGCGCTCGCGGTGATCCGCCGCGGTCAGACCGTCGAGGCGACGGTCGACACCTACCCCGGTCAGCACTTCGTCGGCCGCGTGGTCGCGCTGAACTCGAAGGTCGACGGCGCGAGCCGCAACGTGCAGGTGCGCGCGTCGTTCCCGAACCGCGACGGGCGCCTCGTCCCCGGGATGTACGCCGACGTGAGCGTCGACGACGGCGCGCCACGCCGCTACGTGACCGTTCCGCAGACCGCGATCACCTACAACCCGTACGGCGACCTCGTGTTCCTGGTCGAACGCGCCGGCGTCGACGCGCACGGCAAGCCGCAGTTCGTCGCCCGCGAGCGATTCGTGAAGATCGGACCCACCCGCGGCAACCAGGTCGCGGTGCTCTCCGGCCTGCGCGCCGGCGATACGGTGGTGAGCGCCGGCCAGCTGAAGCTCCACAACGGCAGCGCGATCGCGGTGAACAACTCGGTCCAGCCGAGCGATTCGCCGAACCCGACGCCGCCGAACGAATGATCGCCGGGACCCGCCCGTGAACTTCACCGACATCTTCGTCCGTCGACCGGTGCTCGCGAGCGTCGTGAGCCTCGTGATCCTGGTCGTCGGGTTGCGCGCGTTCTGGTCGCTGCAGGTGCTCGAGTACCCGAAGACCGAGAACGGCGTGGTCACGATCACGACCGTGTACCCCGGCGCTGACCCGGACTCGATCGCCGGCTTCATCACGACGCCGCTCGAGGCGGCGATCGCACAGGCCGACGGGATCGACTACCTGACCTCGAGCAGCCAGAGCGGCGTGAGCACGATCACCGCGGTGCTGCGCCAGAACTACGACACCTCGAAGGCCGCGGCGGAGATCAACATCAAGGTGAACTCCGTGCTGAACCAGCTGCCGACCGGCTCGCAGCTGCCTTCGATCACGGTGTCCGTCGGCCAGACGATCGACGCGATGTACATCGGCTTCTCGAGCACGCGCCTCGACCGCAACCAGATCACCGACTACGTGCAGCGCGTCGTCGTGCCGCAGATCCAGGCGGTTCCCGGGGTGCAGACCGCCGAGATCCGCGGCGCACAGTATTTCGCATTGCGCGCGTGGCTCGACCCGAAGAAGCTCGCCGCGTACGGACTCACCGCGAGCGACGTGCAGAAGGCGCTCCTCGACAACGACTACATCTCCGCGGTCGGCAACACCAAGGGCGAGTGGGTCCAGGTCACCCTGACCTCGACCACGAACCTGCACAGCCTGCAGGCGTTCCGCAACCTCGTCGTGAAGCAGACCGGCGGCGCGATCGTGCGCCTGCGCGACGTCGCGACCGTGACCCTCGGCGCCGACAACTACGACGAGCGCGTCGCGTTCGACGGCGTCGGCGGCGTCTTTATCGGGGTGCAGATCGCGCCGAGCGCGAACCTCCTGTCGGTGATCGGCGGGGTCAAGCGCGTGTTCCCGCAGATCCAGGCGCAGCTCCCCGAGGGCCTGAAGTCCGCGATCGTCTACGACTCGACCTCGTTCGTGAACGCGTCGATCCACGAGGTCGCCGCCACGCTGATCGAGGCGGTCGTGATCGTGATCCTCGTGATCTTCGCGTTCCTCGGTTCGCCGCGCTCCGTGATCATCCCGATCGTCGCGATCCCGCTGTCGATCATCGGGACGTTCATGATCATGCTCGCGCTGCACTTCTCGATCAACCTGCTGACCTTGCTTGCGCTCGTGCTCGCGATCGGCCTCGTCGTCGACGACGCGATCATCGTCGTCGAGAACGTGAACCGCCACCTCGCGGAAGGCAAGCCGCCGGTCTCCGCCGCGCTCGTCGCCGCGCGCGAGCTCGGCGCGCCGATCATCGCGATGACCATCGTGCTGCTCGCGGTGTTCGTCCCGATCGGATTCCAGGGAGGCCTGACCGGCGCGCTGTTCGTCGAGTTCGCGTTCACCCTCGCCGGCACCGTCACGGTGTCCGCGGTGATCGCGCTGACGCTCTCGCCGATGATGTGTTCGCGGATGCTGCGGGCGCACGAGGGCGAAGGCTCGCACTGGGAAGACCGCCTGGTCCGGGCGATCGACACCCGCTTCGACCGCCTGCGCGGCTGGTACCAGCGCAAGCTCGAGCGCAGCCTCGCGTACACCCCGGTGACCGCGGTGTTGATCGTGGTCGTGCTCGCGAGCATCTACTTCCTCGCGACCCACTCGAAGTCCGAGCTCGCGCCCCAGGAGGACCAGGGCTTCGTGCTGATGCAGGCAACCTCCGCGCCCGACGCGACGCTGCAGACCAAGGTCGACTACTTCAACGAGGTCTACCGGGTCGCGACCCGGCTCGTGCACCCGGCGCACGTGTTCCACTTCGACGCGCCGGGCACGTCGATCACCGGCTTGAACCTGCGGCCCTGGAACGAGCGCGAGCGCAACGCGACCGAGCTGCAACAACAGCTGCAGCAGGCGATGAACCACGCGATCGCCGGCCAGCGGATCGTCGCGTTCCAGCCGCCCTCGCTCCCCGGCGCGTTCGGGCTGCCGCTGCAGTTCGTGCTCAAGACGACCGATCCGCCGCTGCGCCTGAACGCGGTCTCCCAGAAGTTCCTCGCCGACGCGCGCAAGAGCGGGAAGTTCGCGTTCCTCGACACCGACCTCAAGTACGACCTGCCGCAGTCGGTGATCGTGATCGACCGCGACAAGGCCTCGCAACTCGGCCTCACGATGAACCAGATCGGCTCGGCGATGAGCAGCCTGCTCGGCGGCGGCTACGTGAACTACTTCAGCATGGACACGCGATCGTACAAGGTGATCCCGCAGGTCCAACGCCTCTCGCGGCTGAACGTCCAGCAGCTGCTCGACTATCCGATCGCGACGATCGGCGGGGTCTCCGTGCCTTTGTCGACGGTCGCGACGATCCGCACCGAGACCGTCCCGGAGACGCTGAACCACTTCCAGCAACAGACCTCCGCGACGATCTCCGGGGTCATGGCGCCCGGGGTCTCCCTCGGCGAGGCACTCGATTACCTGCGCGGTCTCGCCGCTCGCGACCTGCCGCAAGGCTACTCGGTCGACTACGCGGGCCAGGCGCGCCAGTACGTGCAGGAGTCGAGCGGGATGCTCACGACCTTCGGCTTCGCGATCATCATCGTGTTCCTCGCGCTCGCGGCGCTGTTCGAGAGCTTCCGCGACCCGCTGGTGATCATGATCTCGGTGCCGATGTCGATCGCCGGCGCGCTGCTGTTCATCGCGCTCGGCGTCGGCGGCGCCTCGCTGAACATCTACACCGAGGTCGGCCTCGTCACCCTGATGGGCCTGATCAGCAAGCACGGGATCCTGATCGTCGAGGTCGCGAACAAGGAGCAGCAGCAGGGCCGCTCGAAGTACGAGGCGATCGTCACCGCAGCCTGCACCCGCCTGCGCCCGATCCTGATGACGACCGCGGCGATGGTGCTCGGCGTGCTGCCGCTGGTGTTCGCCGGCGGGGCCGGCGCCGCGTCCCGGTTCGCGATCGGCCTCGTGATCTCGACCGGTCTCGCGATCGGGACGCTGTTCACCCTGTTCGTGGTGCCGGGCGTGTACCTGCTGATCGGCGCGAATCGCTTCGAGCTCGCCGAGACCACGCCGACCGGCAGCGGAAGCTGACGCGGCAATGAGTTCGGGCGGGGACCCGGGGCCGCTGACCGGCTCCGCGCAGGTCATCGGCGCGTTCGCGCTCGCGCTCGCGACGTTCATGAACGTGCTCGACACGTCGATCGCGAACGTGTCGCTGTCCGCGATCGGCGGGGACCTCGGCGCGGGCGCCTCCGAGCTCACCTGGGTGATCACCTCGTTCGCGGTCGCGAACGCGGTCTCGGTGCCGTTGACCGGCTGGCTCACGCAGCGCTTCGGCGCGGTGCGGCTGTTCGTCGCCTCGATCCTCGCGTTCACGCTGTTCTCCGTGCTCTGCGGCCTCGCCTCCTCGCTGCGGATGCTGGTGCTGTTCCGGGTGCTGCAGGGAGCGGCCGCCGGCCCGATGATCCCGCTGTCCCAGTCGCTGCTGCTGTCGACGTTCCCGAAGTCGCGGGCGGGCACCGCGCTCGCGGT
>JAJXYU010000315.1 GCA_021780395.1 Pseudomonadota bacterium | reverse complement strand
ACAGATCGTCGAGCGGGTCGACCACAGCGACACGCCGGAGATGCTCGCGGCGGTTGGCCGCGACTCGGAGCGGCGGGCGCTGTCGACCGCGCTGCGCCTGCTGCTCGAGCACCGCGTGTTCCTCGACGGCAGCAAGACCGTCGTCTTTCAATGAGCGCGATCCGCGCCCGGCGGGCGTGACCGGCGACCTCAGGCGCCCACGCGCAGTCCGTTCGAGTCCTGCGCGGCGTGTCGCTGCGCCTTGCGCTCCGCGCTCGGCGGATACCCGAACTGGCTGCGGTAGCACTTCGAGAAATGCGGCGGCGACTGGAAGCCGCAGGCGGCCGTGATGTCCATGATCGGCATCGCGGTCTGCAGGAGCAACTCCCGCGCCCGCTTCAACCGCATCTCGAGGTAGTAGCGCTTCGGCACGCAGTTCAGGTCGCGCCGGAACAGCCGTTCGATCTGCCGGCGCGACATCCCGGTCGCCTTCGCGATCTTGTCGAGCGACAGCGGCTTCTCGATGTTCTCCTCCATCAGCTGCGCGACGCGGATCAGGCCGCGGCTCGCCGGTCCGATCTGCGCGCGCAGCGGCACGTACTGCCGATCCGTGTCCTTGCGGACCCGTTCGACGATGAACTGCTCCGACACCAGCTGGGAGATCCGAGCGCCGAGCTTCGCCTGGATCAAATGGAGCATCAGGTCGAGCGGCGCGGTGCCTCCGGAACAGGTGAATCGGTCGCGATCGATCGTGAACAGCTGATCGCTGATGCGAACGCGCGGGAATTCCTCGCGCAAGGCCGACAGGTTCTCCCAGTGGATCGTCGCCCGGTAGTGGTCGAGGAGCCCCGCGCGCGCGAGCGCATAGCCGCCGGTGCACAGCCCGCCGAGCGCGACCCGCCGGTCGGCGAGGCGCCGCAGCTGGGTCAGGAGCGGTGCGCTCACGGCGTCGTGGACGTTCACGCCACCGCAGACGAACAGGATGTCGACGACGCCGAGTTGATCGAGCGCGAGGGTCGGCGCCAGCGACAGCCCGCTGCTCGAGGACACCGCGGCGCCACCCGAACTGACGATCACCCACTCGTACACGTCGCGACCGACGAGCCGATTTGCCATCCGCAACGGCTCGAGCGCATTGGCGACTGCGATCAAGGAGTAATGATTCAGGGTCAGGAACGCATACCTGGACTTGCGCAGCGAGGCGGCGGTTTCCAAACGACCCTCCGGCATTGTCGATTCGGCACGGATGCAGCGTTAGAATTATGCCATCGCAGAGGTCGATGCGTAACTTTCAGATAGGAATCTGTCGTATTTCGAACACGTTTGCGGCCCCGAAGGGCGTTTCAACGGGCCGGATTGACGCATTTCCAACAACCATTGTCGCAAATGGCGTCGCCTTCCGGTGGGCGCTCGATACACTGCCGCACAAGCCCCAAGACGGAGATCCTGATCCATGAAAACTCATGCCCGCGTCGTCGTGATCGGCGGCGGCGTCGTCGGTGTCAGCACGCTGTATCACCTGGCGCGCAAGGGGTGGACGGACGTCGTGCTGCTCGAGCGCTCCGAACTGACGGCGGGATCGACGTGGCATGCGGCCGGTCTCCTGCCGCTGTTCAACATGAGCTACACGGTGGGCCAACTGCACAAGTATTCGGTCGACCTGTACAAGAAGCTGCCCGCCGAGACCGGTCAGGACGTGAGCTTCCACGTGACCGGGAACCTGCGGCTCGCGACCTGCCGCGACCGAATGGACGAATATCGCAAGTACTGCGGCACCGCGAACACGATCGGGGTGCCCTTCCAGGTGATCGGCCCGAACGAGGTCCGCGATCTGTGGCCGTTGATCGACCTCGGCGACGACCGGGAGACTGCGAAGGTGATCGGGGCGCTGTATCACCCGGATGACGGCCACATCGCCCCGGCGGACCTCACGATGGCGCTGCGCAAGGGCGCGCGCAGCCGTGGCGCCGAGATCCATGAGCACACCGAAGTGACCGGAGTGCGCCGCACGCCCTCCGGCGAATGGGCCTTGACCACCTCCAAGGGCGAGATCGTCGCCGAGCACGTGGTCTGTGCGACCGGCAACTACGCACGGCAGACCGGGCGGCTGTTCGGGATCAACGTGCCGTCGATCCCGGTCGAGCATCAGTACATCGTCTACGACGAGTCCGCCGAGCTCAAGGCGTACCGGCAGCGCGGCGGCCGCGAGCTCGCGGTGCTGCGCGAGTCCGACAAGTCCTATTACCTGCGTGAAGAGCGCATGGGCTGGATCCTCGGGCCCTACGAAGCCGGCGCGCCGGCCCGCTTCGCCGACGGCGTGCCCGACTGGTTCGGCAAGAGCCTGTTCGAAGGCGATCTCGAGCGCATGCTGCCGCACGTCGAGGCGGCGATGCGCCGCGTCCCGTCGATCGCGGCGTGCGGGATCAAGGAGATCGTGAACGGACCGATCGCCTACACGCCGGACGGCAGCCCGTTGATCGGGCCCGCCTGGGGTGCCCGCAACCTGTGGCTCAACGAGGGTCACAGCTTCGGCATCACCGCGGCCGGCGGTTCCGGCTGGCAGCTCGCCGAATGGATCGTCGAGGGCCAACCGGGGATCGACATGGCGGCGGTGGATCCGCGCCGCTTCGGCCCCTACACGAGCAAGCGCTACGTCGTCACCAAGAACGAGGAGACCTACCGCAACGTCTTCACGATCCACTTCCCGGACGAGGAGCGCGAGGACGCGCGGCCGGCGAAGACGAGCCCGATCTACGACAAGCTCGCGCGCATGGGCGCGGTCTTCGGCCAGCGCTACGGCTGGGAACGCCCGAACTGGTTCGCCCCGCCGGGCGTCGAGCCGAAGGATCGGTGGAGCTTCCGCCGGACGAACTACTTCGAGCACGTCGGCAACGAGGCGCGGCGGATGCGCGAATCGGTCGGGATCATCGACCTGTCGCCGTTCACCAAGCACGAGGTATCCGGCCCCGGGGCGGAGGCCTGGCTCGACAGCCTGGTCGCGAACAAGGTGCCGACCAAGGTAGGCCGGATGGCGCTGTCGCACGCGCTGACCCCGCGCGGCGGGATCCGCTCGGAATTCACGATCACCAAGCTCGGCGAGGACCATTTCTACGTGGTCAGCGCGGGCGCCGCCGAGCGCTACGACGGCGACTACCTGCAGAAGATGCTGCCCGCCGACGCGGCCGGCCGGATCGACCTGCGCAACATCACCACGAGCCGCGGCTGCTTCGTGGTGGCCGGACCGCGCTCGCGCGAGGTGCTGAGCACGCTCGTGGACGGTCCGCTCGACAACGCCGCGTTCCCGTGGCTCACCGGGCGCGTCGCCGAGGTCGGTCTTGCGAGCGACGTCTACCTGCTGCGCGTGAATTTCGTCGGCGCGCTCGGCTGGGAGCTGCACTTTCCGATCGAGTACGCGCACCATCTGTTCGATGCGCTGCTCGCGGCCGGCGCGCCGCACGGCATCGGGATGGTCGGAATGCGCGCGATGGAGTCGCTGCGCATGGAGAAGTCCTACCGGATGTGGGGCACCGACCTCACGCCCGACTACTCTCCGTTCGAAGCGGGCCTGGACCGCTTCGTGCGGATGAACAAGGGCCCGTTCGTCGGCCGGGAGGCGCTCGAGAAGCAGCTCGCGGCCGGCGTGCCGCACCGCTTCGTCACGCTCGAGGTGCACGGCGTGACCGACGCGGACCCGCTCGGCAACGAACCGCTGTTCGATGGCCGGGGACGGCTGATCGGCCGGGCGACGTCGGGCTACTACGGACATGCGCTCAGGAAGAGCCTCGCGATCGGCTACATCGACCCGGCGTTCGCCGCGGTCGGCACCGAACTCAGCATCGAGATCCTCGGCGAGCGCAAGTCCGCGACCGTGCTCGTCGACTCGCCGTACGATCCGGAGAACAAGGACCTGCGGGCCTGATATCCGCGGGTGACGCGCGAATGAGCAAACAACGTTTCTCCGCCCTGTCGCTGCTGCGGCGTGCGCTCGGCGGCCATCGCTCCTGGGAGCCGCAGTGGCGCAAGAGCGAACCGAAGTCCTCCTACGACGTCGTGATCGTCGGTGGCGGCGGTCATGGGCTCGGCGCCGCGTATTACCTCGCGGCGGAACACCGGCTCGGCCGGATCGCGGTCGTCGAGAAGGGCTGGATCGGCGGCGGCAACACCGGGCGGAACACGACGATCATCCGGTCGAACTACCTGTTCGCCGAGAGCGCCGCGCTCTACGACCATTCGGTGAAGCTCTGGGAGGACCTCTCCCAGGTGCTGAACTACAACGTGATGTTCTCGCCGCGCGGCGTGATGATGCTCGCCCACACGGTGCACGACGTGCAGGTGTTCAAGCGTCACGTCCACGCGAACCGCTGCAGCGGCGTCGACAACGAATGGCTCACCCCCGAGGAGGCGAAGGCGTTCTGCCCGCCCCTGAACATCGAGCCGGACATCCGCTACCCGGTGCTCGGCGCGGCGCTGCAGCGCCGCGGCGGCACGGCCCGGCATGACGCGGTCGCGTGGGGTTATGCGCGCGCCGCGAGCGAACTCGGCGTGGACATCATCGAGAACTGCGAAGTGACCGGGATACGCCGCGACGCGCAGGGCCGGGTCGAGGCGCTCGAGACGACGCGCGGTTCGATCCGCGCGGGCAAGGTCGGCGTGTCCGCGGCCGGCAACACGAGCGCGGTGCTCTCGCTCGCCGGTGTGCGGTTGCCGCTCGAGAGCTACCCGCTGCAGGCGCTGGTATCCGAACCGGTGAAGCCGGTATTCCCCTGCGTCGCGATGTCGAACACGATCCACGCGTACGTCAGCCAGTCCGACAAGGGAGAGCTGGTGATCGGCGCCGGCACCGACGCGTACACCTCGTACACGCAGCGCGGTGCGCTGCACATCAACATGCACACGCTCGACGCGATCTGCGAGCTGTTCCCGATGTTCCGTCGGATGCGCATGATGCGCAACTGGGGCGGAATCGTCGACGTGACACCGGATCGCTCGCCGATCATCGCGAAGACCCCGGTGCCGGGCCTGTACGTGAACTGCGGTTGGGGCACCGGCGGGTTCAAGGCGACACCCGGTTCGGCGCACCTGTTCGCCTGGACCATCGCGAACGACGAGCCGCATCCGATCAACGCGCCTTTCACGATCGAACGATTCCGCGACGGACACCTGATCGACGAGGCCGCCGCGGCCGCGGTCGCCCACTGAACGAGACGCCCCATGCTGCTGATCCCCTGCCCGTATTGCGGCGAACGGCCTGAAATCGAGTTCACCTATGGCGGCGAGGCGCACCTCGTCCGCCCCGCCGACCCCTCGACGCTCGACGACGCGGCCTGGGCGGAGTACCTCTACATGCGCACCAACGCCAGGGGGGTGCATGCGGAGCGCTGGCGCCATGCGCGCGGTTGCGGGCGCTTCTTCAACGCGCTGCGCGACACGACCACGGATCAGTTCCTCGCCTCGTACCGGATCGGCGAACCGAAGCCCGTGATCGCGACGGGAGCGCCGCGATGAGCCGATGGCGCACCGCGAGCGGCGGACGCGTCGACCGGACGCGCACCCTGACGTTCCGTTTCGACGGGGTTCGCTACGAGGGGCTGGCCGGGGATACGCTCGCGTCGGCGCTGCTCGCGAACGGCGTGCACCTGGTCGGACGTTCGTTCAAGTATCACCGTCCGCGCGGGATCCTGACCGCCGGCGCGGAAGAGCCGAGCGCGCTGGTCACAGTACGTCGCGATGCGGCGCGCGTGACGCCGGATCTGCGTGCGACGCAGGTCGAGCTGTACGAGGGTCTCGACGCCCTGAGCCTGAACCGCTGGCCGAGCCTCGCGCGCGACGTCGGCCGGATCAACGACTGGCTGTCGCCGCTGTTCCCGGCGGGCTTCTACTACAAGACCTTCATGTGGCCGAAGCGCGCGTGGAAGTCGCTCTACGAACCGGTGATCCGCCGCGCGGCGGGACTCGGCCTCGCGCCCACGGAGCCCGATCCCGACCGATACGCGCAATGCTACGCGCACTGCGACGTGCTGGTGGTCGGCGCCGGCCCGGCCGGCCTCGCGGCCGCGCTCGCCGCCGCCGATCAGGGCGCACGGGTGATGATCTGCGACGAGCAGAACGAATTCGGCGGCTCGCTCCTCGCCGACCGGCATGCGACGATCGACGGCGCGGGCGCCGCGGAGTGGGTTGCGCGTGCGGTCGCGGAGCTCGCGGCCCAGCCGCGCGTGATCTGCCTGCCGCGAACGACCGCGTTCGGTTATTTCCCCCACAACCTGATCGGCCTCGCCGAACGATTGACCGACCACCTCGCCGCCCCCGCACCCGATGCGGCGCGCGAGCGGCTCTGGCAGGTGCGCGCGCGATCGGTGGTGATCGCGACCGGATCGGTCGAGCGGCCGCTCGTGTTTCCGGGCAACGACCGGCCAGGGGTGATGCTCGCGGGCGCGGCGCGCACCTACCTCAACCGCTACGGCGTGCGCGTCGGCGACCGCGTCGCACTGGTCACTGCCACTGACGCGGGCTACGAGGCGGCGATCGATCTGCGCGACGCCGGTGTCACGGTCGTCGGGATCGCGGACCTGCGACCGGTGGGGAGCGGCGAGCTGCCCGCGGCGGCCCGCGCAGCCGGTATCGAGGTCACCGAGTCGGCGACCGTGCTCGGGACTAGCGGCAACCGGCGGGTCGCCGGAGTCACGATCGCACGCACGACGTCCGCCGGCACGAGCACCGATCGACGGACTCTCGCCTGCGATGCGGTGCTGATGTCCGGCGGCTTCACGCCGAGCGTGCACCTGTTCTCCCAATCCCGCGGGAAGCTGCGCTGGAGCGACGATCACCTGGCGTTCCTGCCGGAGCGCTCGGCGGAACGTGAGCGTTCCGCCGGTGCGTGCCGGGGCGTGACCGATCTCGCCGCGGTGATCGCCGATGGTCTAGAGGCCGGCGCCGAATCGGCGCCGGCGCGCAAGGCGACGGCACGGCGGATCGCGTCGACGAGCCCGCGCTCGACCGGTGGCGGCTATCTCGGCGCGGTGCCGTTCGCAAGCGACGCCTCGCAGAAGTCCTTCGTCGACTGGCAGCACGACGTCACGATCAAGGACCTCGCGATCGCGACTCGCGAGGGCTTCCGCTCGATCGAGCACGTGAAGCGGTTCACGACCACGGGGATGGCGACCGACCAGGGCAAGACATCGAACCTGAACGCGCTCGCGATCGTCGCGCGCGCGATCGACGCGCCGATCCCGCGCGTCGGATTGACCACGTTCCGGATGCCGTATACCCCGACGACCTTCGGGACGTTCGCGGGCCCGTCCCGCGGCGACCTGTTCGATCCGGTCCGACGCACCCCGATCCACGCCTGGGCCGCGGCCGCGGGCGCGGTCTTCGAGGACGTCGGGATGTGGAAACGGGCCCGTTACTTCCCCCGGCACGGCGAGGACATGCACGCCGCGGTCGCGCGCGAGTGCCGGGCGGTCCGTTCGGCCTGCGGGTTGTTCGACGCCTCGACCCTCGGCAAGATCGAGGTGGTCGGCCCGGGAGCGGCCGAATTCCTCGAGCGTCTCTACGTGAACAGCTGGGCGAATCTCGGCGTCGGCCGGTGTCGCTACGGAATCCTGTGCCGCGAGGACGGCTTCATCACCGACGACGGCGTCGTCGCCCGC
>JAJXYU010000166.1 GCA_021780395.1 Pseudomonadota bacterium | reverse complement strand
GGTGCCACCGGCGACCAGCGCGGCCGCGTCGCCGAAGGTCGCGGCGAAGGTCGCGAGCTCGCGCGAGCGCGGGACCTGGCCCCGTTCGCGCGCCTCCTGCTGGCGTCGTTGCGAGGGTTCTTCGGTGCGTTGATCACGGTCGGTCTCGGCCATCACGGCACCCGCGGCACGGTCGCGGCGGTCATCTCGGCAATCGCGGCGATGGATTGGTGGAGCGTGCGGACGATCCCATAGCCCAGGCCGCCGACGCCGATCAGCAGCACGAGATAGCCCGCGACCATCGTGAGCGGAAAGCCGACCCCGAACAGGTTCATTTGCGGTGCGGCGCGGGTGAGGACGCCGAGCGCGAGGTTCACGATGATCAGCGCGACCACCGCGGGCAACGCGATCAGGATGCCGGACTGGAAGATCCGTCCACCCCAGACCGCGACCGCGAGCACGCCGCCGCGACCGAACGGATTCGCGCCGATCGGCAGCGTTCGGAAACTCTCGGCGAGTTCCGCGAACAGCACGAGGTGACCGTCGAGCGCGAGGTAGGTGAGGATCGCGAACACCATGAAGAGCTGGCCGAGCGCCGGCGAGTTCGCGCCGCGCTGCGGATCGATCAAGCTCGCGAAGCCGAGTCCCATCGTCGTTGCGATCGTCTGTCCCGCGAACGAGATCGCTTCGAACGCGATCTGCGCGACCGTGCCGATCGACAGGCCGATCACCAGGTCCTGGGCGGCGACGAGCACGCCGCGTGCCGAGAAGACCGACAAGGTCGCCGGGACCACGACCGCCGGCGCGAGGAGCAGCGCGAGCGCCAGGGTGAGCACGATCTTCACGCGCGGCGGCACCGTCACCGCGCTGACGAGCGGCGCCGACGCGACGAACCCGCCGATGCGCAGCGCCGGCCACCACAGCTGCGCGATCAGCATCGGGAGTCGGGTCGCGTCGATCGAGAGCGGCTGCATCGACCGCCCCTATCCGACCGCCGCGGGAATGCCGGCGTAGAGGCCGCGCGTGAACGCGATCAGGATCTTCAGCATCCACGGGCCGGCGACGAACAAGGTCACGACCACGCACAGCAGCTTCGGAATGAAGCTCAAGGTGGCCTCGTGGATCTGCGTAGCCGCCTGCAGCATCCCGATCACCAGGCCGGCGACCAGCGAGACCAGCAGCAGCGGTGCCGCGATCAGCGCTGTCACGAACAGCGTCTGATGCGCGAGGTCCATCACCGTCCCCGGCGTCATCGATGGAAGCTCGCCGCGAGGGTGCCGAGCAGCAGCGTCCAGCCGTCGACCAGCACGAACAACATGATCTTGAACGGCAGCGAGACGAGCATCGGCGACAGCATCATCATGCCCATCGACATCAGCACGCTCGCGACGACGAGGTCGATCACCACGAACGGGATGTAGATCATGAAGCCGATCTGGAACGCGGTCTTCAGCTCGCTGGTCATGAACGTCGGGATCAGCACCGACAGCGGCACCGCATCCGGATTCGCGAAGCCCGGACTGCCCGACAGCCGCGTGAACAGCCGCAGATCGTCGGCGCGGGTCTGCGCGAGCATGAAACGCTTCAGCGGCGCGACCGAGCGGTCGACCGCGACCGCGCCGGCAATCTGGCCGGCGAGATACGGTTGCACGCCGTTGGTGTACGCCTGGTTCAAGGTCGAACTCATCACGAAGAAGGTGAGGAACAGCGCGAGGCTGGTGAGCACCTGGTTCGACGGTGTGGTGGTCATCCCGAGCGCCTGCCGCAGGATCGACAGCACGATGATGATCCGCGTGAACGCCGTCATCGCGAGCAGGATCGCCGGCAGCAGCGTCAGCACCGTCATCAGGATCAGGATCTGGATCGTCAGCGAGTACGTCTGCGCGCCGTTCTTCGCGGTCTTGATCGCGAGCGCGGGCAGCACGGCCTGGGCGTGGACCGCGTGCGGCAGCAGCGCGATGCCCGCGCCCGCGACCAGCGCGACGGCGACGGCGCGGCGCGCATTGCGCGATAGCGTCCTCGCGATGCTCATCCGGCGGACCCCGCGTTGCGGCCGAGGAATTCGCGCAGACGCTCGGCGAACGGCTGGGACGGCGCCGCCGCGGCATCCGCCATCAGCGGGGTCGCGAGCGGCACGAGACCCACGATCCCGCTTGGGCCGACGCCGAGCAGGAGCTGCGCCTCACCGACGCGCAACAGCATCACCCGCTCGCGCGGGCCGATCGCGAGCTGATCGATCACGCCGATCGCGCCGCGCCCGCCGCGCGGCGCGAGGCGGGCTCGCTTCAGCACCCACGCCACGCCAAGGATCGCCGCGAGGACCAACGCGAGACTGAAGGTGGCCTGCACCAGACTGCCGATCGACAGCGGCGACCCGGCACCGAGAGCGGTCGGGCTCATCCGGCGCGTTCCATCCGTTCGGCCGGACTGACGACCTCGGTGAGGCGCACGCCGAACTTGTCGTCGACCACGACGAGTTCACCGCGGGCCACCCTCACGCCATTGACCAGCAGGTCGAGCGGCTCGTTCGACTGCCGGCTCAACTCGACGATCGACCCCGGCGTGAGGCGCAGCAGCTCGCGCACCGGCATCCGCACGCGACCGACTTCGAGCGCGAGCGTGACCATGACCTCGAGGATGAGGTCGAGGTTCACCTCCTGGGGGGGCGCGCTCGGCGTGCTCGGTCCGAGTTCGCCGATCGGCGCGCGGGCGGCCGGGCCACGCGGGGTGTCGTTCTCGTTCATACCGGCTCCCGCGACAGGATTTTGACCGCGTTGCGGCCGTTGGAGGATCCGAACCGGCCGCGATACAGCGCAATATCGCCGGCGAGCAGCACGACGTGCTGCGGCGGCTCGATCGGTATCACGTCCCCGGGAGCGAGGCGCACGAGCGCGCCGATGCTGATGTGCGCCTCGCTGAGCACGGCCCGCGCTTCGACCTCGGCGGCCTGCAGCGCGGCACCGAGGAGCGGCGCCCAGGCGGCCTGCGGCCGCGGGACGGGCTTGCCGCCTTCGGACGCGAGTGCTTCGCGGATCGGGGCGAACAGCGCTTCGGGCAGCAGCCAGCGGATCTCACCCGAGGCCGTGCCGATCTCGACGCCGAAGCGTGCGACCAATACCGTGTCCTGCGCGTCGCCGCCGCGCCGCGCCCGGGGGTTCGTCTCGAGCCGCACCGTTTCGACCTCCAGCGGCGCCGCTTGGGCGAACGCGGTCGCGAAGCCGGTGCCGAGCGCGCCCATCGCGAGCGCGAGAAACCGCTGCGCGGCGGGTCCGACCGCCGCCTGGGGATCCGCGCTCGGTCGGCCGCTGCCGCCGAAGAACGCATCGACCATCGCGAGCAACAGCGGCGGATCGATCACGACCCGGGCTTCACCGGTGAGCGGCTTGAGCCGGATCACCGCGATGCTCGCGGGCGCCGGCAGTTCGGCGAACGCGTCGGCCGTCGATTGCCGGGCGAGACCCGTGAAGCTCGTCTCCAGGGGGCGGTTCAGCAACGCCGTGAGCGCGGTCCGGGTCGGCTCGACGCACTCCCGGCAGATGGTCTCGAGCACCGGCAGGGACGTCCGGCTGATCCGGTGGGCCGCGAAGTCGAACGGACGCGCGATGCCCGCCGCCGCAGGACCGGACGGCGTGTTCTCGAGGAGCGCGGAAACCTCCTCCTCCGAGATCGCCGACCGCTCGCGCGCGCCGCCCGACGCGGCGGTTGCGACGCCTTGATCGCTGCTGGCCGCCATCACTGCACCACGAAGCTGGTGAACAGCACGTCGTCGATCAGCGGTCCGCCGTCGGTGCGCTGCACCGCTTGGATCGCCGCGAGCGCCTGCTTGCGCAGGTCTTCCTTGCCTTGCAAAGTCATCAGCGTCTTGAAGTCGCGATTGCTCATCAACATCAGCAGGTTGTTGCGGATCAGCGGCTCGTTGCGCTTGACGCTGTCGATGGCTTTCTGATCGCGCGCCATCACCTCGATGCTGACCTGCAGGAAGCGGACCGCATCCCCGTCCTGGAAATTGACCACCAGCGGCGGATCGAGCGCGTAATAGATCGCGGGCTTGCCGGCATCCGCGGCACGGCCGGCGACGACAGGGGGCACGTAGGGCGTGATCTTGCCGTCGGGGCCGAGTTTGAAATCCGGTGGCGGATGCAGAAGCGCGTTCAGATAGCCGCCGACGACGACCGCCGCGAGCGTCAGCACGAAGATCCCGATGGCGTTGACGATCCGCCCCCCGAGACCCCCGGATCGCTTCGCGGGCTCCGCCGGACTGCTCTCGTCCCCTTCGGCCATGGATGTCGATCCTCGAGTGCGGCGAATGACCGCTGTCGGCGGATCAAGCAATTTTCATGCCAATCAATCGCGCAGTGAAACTCCGGGGTTTTTGCGCCGATTGCGGCGCCGGCGCCGGCCCGCGGCTTAGGCCGCGGGCCGGACCGTCGAATTATTGACGCCCTGCCCCCGTCACCAGATCGACACGCGCTGGTTTGGCGGCAGGTACATCTTGTCGCCGGGCTTGACGTCGAACGCCCGGTAGAACCCAGCCTGGTTGCGCAACGGCGCCGTGCCGCGCACGTACGGCGGCGAATGCGGATCGGTCTTCAGCCACAGGATCTGCTGCGCGCGGCGCACCTTGCCGCGCCACATCTGCACGAAGCCGTAATAGAAGCGCTGATCACCGGTCATCCCGTCGATCACCGGCGCCGGCCGGCCATGCAGCGCGAGATGGTAGGCCTGGTACGCAATCGCCAGGCCGGAATTGTCCGCGATGTTCTCCCCGAGCGTGAGCTTGCCGTTCACGTGGAACCCCGGCACGGGCTCGTAGCGGGAATACTGGGCGATCAGCGCCCGCGTCTTCGCGGCGAACTTCGCATGGTCCGCCGGCGTCATCCAGTCGTGCAGATTGCCGTTCGCGTCGAACTGACTGCCTTCGTCGTCGAAGCCGTGGCTGATCTCGTGACCGATCACCGCGCCGATCGCCCCGTAGTTGGCGGCTTCGTCGGCGTTCACGTCGAAGAACGGCGGTTGCAGGATCGCTGCCGGAAACACGATCTCGTTCATCGTCGGATCATAGTACGCGTTGACGTTCTGCGGGCTCATACCCCATTCCGTCCGGTCGATCGGCTTGCCGAGCTTCGCGCGCTCGCGCCGAAACTCGAACTCGGTCGCGCGGACGACGTTGCCGTACAGGTCATCGCGTCGGATCGAGAGCGCGCCGTAGTCGCGCCATTTGTCCGGATAGCCGATCTTGATCGCGAGCTTGTCGAGTTTCGCGAGCGCGCCGACGCGCGACGGCGGGCTCATCCAGTCGAGCTTGGCGATGTCCGCCCGATAGGCGTCGATCAGGTGATGAACCAGCGCCAGCATCTGCGCCTTGTTGCGCGGCGGGAAATAGCGGGCGACGTAGAGCTTCCCGAGCGCTTCGCCCATCGCGACGTCGACGAGCGAGAGGCCGCGCTGCCAGCGGGGCCGGTTCACCTGCGTGCCCTTCAGCACCGTGCCTTCGAACGCGAACCGCCGCCGGACGAAGTTCTGCGAGAGGTAGGGTGCGGCCGCCGACAGCACCCGCCACCGGAAGTACGCCTTCCACACCGGCAGCGGCGTGGTGTCGATCAGCCGGCCGAGCCCGGTGAAGTAGCTCGGCTGGCTCACGATCACGTAGTCCACCTTGCCGGCGAGACCGGTGTCCCGGAGGTATTCGGACCAGTCGTAACCGCGCATCAGGCGCGGCAGCTCGGCCAGGGTCGTCTTGTTGTAAGTCTTCACCGGGTCCCGGTTCGCGACCGGCGACCACTGGAGCTTCGCGAGCGCCGTTTCCACCTGCATGATCTCGGCGGCGCTGCGTGCCGGGTGGGCGAAGCCCGCGAGGCGGAACATCGCCCGCACATAATCGAGGTAGGCGGCGCGCGTCGCGACCAGCTTCGGCGCCTGGCTGAGGTAGTAGTCGCGGTTCGGCAGGCCGAGACCGCCCTGGGCGAGGTACACCGCGTAGCGGGTGGAATCGCGCGAATCCTGCGCGATCCCGACGTCGAAGGGCGCGTCCGCGATCGATTCGTTGTCATGCGCGATCAACGCGGCGATCCCGCGCTTGTCGGTGATCGCGTCGATCCGCCGCAGCTCGCCCTCGATCGGCGACACCCCGAGCGCATCGATCCGCGCGACGTCCATGTAGCTTGCGTAGAGGTCGGCGATCTTGCGCGCCTCGGGATCCCGGGCGCCGCCCTTCTGCAATCCGTCGACGATCGTCTTCAACTGCCGCTCGGTCTCGTCGTTCACCCGCGTGAACATCGAGTACGAGGACTTGTCGGCCGGGATCCGGAAGTCCTCGAGCCACTTGCCGTTCAGGTGCCGGTAGATGTCGTCCTGGGGCCGCACGGTCGGCAGCACCCAGCGCAGGTCGATGCCGGATGACGGCGCCGGCGCCGCCGGCGCACCGGGGGACGAGAGCAGACACGCGGCGCTCGCGGCCAGGATCGTTCTTCTCAGCATCGCACCCTCCTTGATCAAGCGGCGAATTTCAACGATACCCGCAGTCCGGGATCGGCGTCCGCAAGCACGAGCCCCGCTCCGTGCAGCTTCGTGACCGCCGCGACCAACGACAGCCCCAGTCCCGACCCCGGCACCTTGCGCGCCTCATCGAGCCGTACGCGCCGCCCCAGCACGAGTTCGCGCTTGTCGGCCGGAATCCCGGGCCCGTCGTCCTCGACCGTGACCTCGGGTCCAGGCGGATCGTTGCGCAGGAACACGCTCACGTGTCCGCCGGCCGGCGTGAATTTGATCGCGTTGTCCAGCAGGTTCGCAAGCGCCTGCGCGAGCAGCTGCCGGCTGCCCTGGATGTGCGCCCCGGCGGCCACCTCGCTGCGCAACTCGATGCCGCGCTCTTCGGTGACCGGCGCGTACAACTCGACGATGCTCGCGACCAGCGCCGACAGGTCGACCGCCTCGCGCGCGACGGTGCCGGTCTCCGCGAGCGCGATCCGCAGCAGCGCATCCAGGGTGCTGCGCATCCGGTCGACCTCGGCGGTGACCCGTTCGAGCACGCGCCGTTCAGGGGCCTCCTTGCCGAGGCCCGCGAGCGCCGCCTCCGCGGTCGACTGCAGCCGGTTCAAGGGCGTGCGCAGGTCGTGCGCGGCGCTGTCGAGGACCGTGCGCATGCCGAGGGTGAGCTGCTCGATCTTGTCGAGCATGCCGTTGATCTCCCGCGCCAGCGTGTTCAACTCGTCCTCGGCGTCGCGGACCGGCAGGCGGCGCGACAGGTCGCCGCGCATGATCTGGGTCGCGACCGCGGAGATCGCCCCGGCGTGCGCGAGGATGCGGCGCCCCATCCAGATGCCGCCGCCGATGCCGATCAGCATCGTCGAGACGACCGCGGCGACGAGACCGCGCATCATCAGGTTCTTCACGTCCTGACGCTCCTGCACGTCGTGGCCGACCAGCATCCGGTATCCCCCCGGCAACGGGAAGCGCTGCGCGCGCACCTCGTGGACCCGGGTCTGGTCGCCATAGGGCACGATCGCCTTGAATTGGATCCACTTGCCCTCGCCCGGCGGGATGGTCGGCCACGCCGGCAGGTTCCCGGCGACCGGACGCATCCGCGGATCGACCATCAGGTACACCGCGCCGCGCACGTCCTGGGTATGCGAGCGCTGCTCGACCAGGTCGATGAAATCGCTGCGCGGTCGC
>JAJXYU010000124.1 GCA_021780395.1 Pseudomonadota bacterium | reverse complement strand
GACAACTCGGTGTCCTACCGCGCGATGGCGCGGCGGCAGCGCGCGCTCAGCGAAGCGATCCTGAAGGACCCGGACGTGACCTCGCTGACCTCCTACGTCGGCATCGACGGCACCAACCCGACCTTGAACCAGGGCCGGTTCCTGATCAACCTGCGGCCGCACGACGCGCGCACGCTGAGCGCAGCCGAGATCGCCGCGCGGATCCGCCGCGAGACCGCCGGCGTCCCCGGGATCCGGCTGTACTTGCAACCCGCGCAGAGCCTCACGCTCGACACCGTCGTCGCCCCGAGCCAGTACCAGTTCGTGCTGCGCGGCCCCGACCCGCGGGAGTTCGACACGATCGTGCCCGGCCTCCTGGCGCGGCTCGACCGGATCCCGTCGATCACGAACGTGACCAGCGACCTCGACAACGAGGGCGCGAGCATCGACGTCGAGGTCGACCGGCAGCTCGCCGCCCGCTACGGAATCACGCCGGCAACGATCGACAACGCGCTGTACGACGCGCTCGGCCAGCGGATCGTGTCGACGATCTTCACCCAGTCGAACCAGTACCGCGTGATCCTGAACGCCCAGCCGAAGGCGCTGCCGACGCTCGCATCCCTCGGGACGCTGTACCTGCCGACCCAGACCGCCGCGAGCGGCCAGGTGCCGCTCGGCGCGATCGCGAAGATCCGTGTGACCAAGCGCCCGCTCGTGGTCAGCCACCTGGCGCAGTTCCCCGCGGTGACCGTGTCGTTCGACCTCGCGCCGGGCGCCTCCCTCAGCACCGCGCTCGACGCGATCCACGGCGCCCTGCGGGCGGTGCACCTGCCGCCGTCGATCACGAGTTCCTTCCAGGGCGCCGCGCAGGCGTTCGAGAGCTCACTGTCGAGCGAGGCGTTCCTGCTGCTCGCCGCGCTCGCGAGCGTCTACATCGTGCTCGGGGTGCTGTACGAGAGCTACATCCATCCGGTGACGATCCTCTCGACCCTGCCGTCGGCCGGGATCGGCGCGCTGCTCGCGCTGATGATCGCCGGCAAGGATCTCGACGTGATCGGGATCATCGGGATCGTGCTGCTGATCGGCATCGTGAAGAAGAACGGGATCATGATCGTCGACTTCGCGCTCGAGGCGGAGCGTGAGCACGGCAAGCCGCCGCGCGAGGCCATCCTGCAGGCCTCGCTCCTGCGCTTCCGGCCGATCCTGATGACCACATTCGCGGCGATCCTCGGCGCGCTGCCGCTGCTCGTCGGGACCGGCACGGGCTCGGAGCTGCGCCGGCCGCTCGGCATCGCGATCATCGGCGGGCTGGTGGTGAGCCAGGTGTTGACGCTGTTCACGACGCCGGTGATCTACCTGTTCTTCGACCGGCTCGCGCTGCGGGTCCGCGGCCGGCGCCGCGGCGCGGCCGCCGAGGGCGCGGCGTGAACATCCCGGCGGTGTTCATCCGGCGGCCGGTCGCGACCACGCTGGTCGCGATCGCGATCGCGCTCGCGGGCGTGCTCGCGTACTTCCACCTGCCGGTCGCGCCGCTGCCGAGCGTCACCTACCCGGTCGTGGTCGTCGAAGCCCACATGGCCGGCGCGAGCCCCGACACGATGGCCTCGACGGTCGCCGAACCGCTCGAGCGGCGCCTCGCGACGATCGCCGGCGTGACGGAACTCACCTCGATGAACTCGGTCGGCGCATCGCGGATCATCGTGCAATTCGAGGTCAGCCGCGACATCAACGGCGCCGCGCGCGACGTGCAGGCCGCGATCCAGGCGTCCCGCGCGGACCTGCCGACGACGCTGCGCAACAACCCGACCTACCGGGAGTACAACCCCGCCGACTCGCCGATCATCATCCTCGCGCTGACCTCGAAGACCCTCACGCGCGCGCAGCTCTACGATTCGGCGAACACCGTGATCCAGCAGCAGCTGTCGCAGATCGACGGCGTGGGCCAGATCCTGCTCGGCGGCAGCGCCCTGCCGTCGGTGCGCGTCGAACTCGATCCGGACAAGCTCGCCGCCTACGGGATCGGCCTCGAGGACGTGCGCGCGGCGCTCGCCGCGGCGAACGCCGACAGTGCCAAGGGCTACCTCGATCAGGGCAGCCGGCGCTACGTCGTGGTCTCGAACGACCAGGCGACGAAGGCGGCCGACTACCGCAACCTCGTGATCGCGTACCGCAACGGCGCGCCGGTGCTGCTGCACGACGTCGCCTCGGTGGTCGACTCGAACGAGAACATCCGCAACCGCGGCCTCTACGACAACCAGCCGACGGTCGGCGTGATCGTGTTTCCGCTGCCCGGCGCGAACATCATCGACACCGTCGACAAGATCAAGCGCGTCCTGCCGTCGGTCGAGGCGACGCTGCCGCCGAGCATCCGGGTGCACGTCGCGATCGACCGCTCGCAGTCGGTGAACGCGGCGGTGAACGACACCGAACGCACGCTCCTGCTCGCGGTGGTGCTCGTGATCGGCGTGGTGTTCGCGTTCCTGCGCTCGCCGCGGGCGACGCTGATTCCCGCGGTCGCGCTGCCGCTGTCGATCGTCGGTTCGTTCGGACCGATGTACCTGCTCGGCTACAGCATCGACAACCTGTCGCTGATGGCGCTCACGATCGCGACCGGCTTCGTCGTCGACGACGCGGTCGTCGTTCTGGAGAACGTCGTCCGGCACATCGAGGCGGGGGTTGCGCCGCACGAGGCCGCGGTGCGCGGCAGCGCCGAGGTGAGCTTCACCGTGATCTCGATGAGCCTGTCGCTGATCGCGGTGTTCATCCCGATCCTGCTGATGCCCGGGATCGTCGGGAAGCTCTTCCACGAGTTCGCGGTCACGTTGTCGATCGCGATCCTGATCTCGCTGTTCGTGTCGTTGACCGTGACGCCCGCGATGTGCGCATACACGCTCCGGGGCGGCGCCGCGCTGCACTCGAACGCCCGCTGGGCGGCCTGGTCGGAGCACGCGTTCGAGCGCTTCAAGGCCGCGTATTCGCGCTCGCTGACCGCGGTGCTCGACCACTCGCTGCTGGTCGGGGTGCTGCTGATCGCGATGCTCGCGCTGAACGTGGTGCTGTTCAGGCTCGTGCCGTCGACGTTCTTCCCGGAGCAGGACGACGGGATGTTGATGGGCCAGATCATCGCCGACCAGAGCATCTCGTTCCAGGCGATGACGAAGAAACTCCAGGAGTTGCAGGCGATCGTGCAGGCGGACCCGGCGGTCGCGTCGGTGATCGGCTTCACCGGCGGCCAGGCGCTGAACACCGCGAACGTCTACGTGCGGCTGAAGCCCCTCGCCGAGCGGCGCATCAGCGCCCAGCGGGTCGTCGCGCGGCTGCGACCGAAACTGCGGCGCGTGTCCGGCGCCCGGCTGTTCCTGCAGGCCGTGCAGGACCTGCACATCGGCGGGCGGCAGTCCGCGGCCGAATACCAGTACACGCTGACCAGCGACGACACCAAGACGCTGTACGAGTGGGTGCCGAAGCTCGTCGCCGCGCTCGCCCGGGATCGCTCCGCGATCACCGACGTGAACACCGACATGCAGCGCAACGGCCTGCAGACCTTCGTGAACATCGACCGACGGACCGCGCGCCGCTACGGCTTCGAGCCTAACCAGATCGACGACGCGCTCTATGACGCGTTCGGCCAGCGCACGGTGTCGACGATCTTCAATCCGTTCAACCAGTACTTCGTGGTGATGGAGGTCGCACCCCGATACTGGCAGTATCCGTCGATGTTGAACCGGATCCGCCTCAGCACCGCGGCCGGCAACCCGACCGGCACCGCGCAAAGCCAGGCGCCGTTCGGCACCGTGAGCGGTACGCTCCCGTTCACCGCGATCGTCCCGCGTTCCGCCAGCACGACGGGCACCAACGCCCGCAACGCGAACGCGCAGGCGAACGCGGCGACCAACAGCATCGCGAACAGCCGCGGTGGCGGTTCGACCGGCAGCGCGGACAGCACCGCGCCCGAGACGATGGTGCCGCTGTCGGCGATGGCGACGTTCTCGACGAGCCGCACCGCGACCGAGGTGAACCACCAGGGCGGCCTGGTCGCGGTCACGATGTCGTTCAACCTGCCGCCGGGCGGCTCGCTGAGCGGCGCCGCGGCCGCGATCGATCGCGCGATGCGGCGGATCCAGATGCCGGCGACGATCCGCGGCAGCTTCGCCGGCGCCGGCAAGGTCTATGCGGAGTCGATGGCGACGATGCCGCTGCTGATCCTCGCGGCGCTGGCCGCGGTCTACATCGTGCTCGGCATCCTGTACGAGAACACCGTGCATCCGATCACGATCCTCTCGACGCTGCCGTCGGCCGGGATCGGCGCGACGCTCGCGCTGCTGCTGTTCGGCACGCCGTTCTCGGTGATCGCGCTGATCGGGATCATCCTGCTGATCGGCATCGTGAAGAAGAATGCGATCATGATGATCGACGTCGCGGTGCACACCCAGCGCGAGGAGGGGCTCGACGCGAAGCGCGCGATCCACGACGCGGCGGTGCTGCGCCTGCGGCCGATCATGATGACGACCGCCGCGGCGGTGGTCGGCGCGCTGCCGCTCGCGATCGGCTTCGGCCAGGGCGCCTCGCTGCGCCAGCCGCTCGGGATCACGGTGATGGGCGGACTCCTGTTCAGCCAGGTGTTCACGCTGTACACGACGCCGGTGATCTACCTGGTCCTCGACCGCTGGCGCACCAGAACGCGCGCGGCGATCCAACGCCTGACCGGCCACGCCGGGTCGGAGGTGAGCGCATGAAAACGGCCGGCCTCGCGGCCCTCGCGATCGGCGCCCTCGGCGCCGTGCTCGGCGGCTGTGCCGTCGGTCCCGACTACCACCGCCCGACGGTGCCGGTGCCGCCCCGCTATGCCGCGCTCGCCGGCTGGACCGCGGCGCAGCCTGAGGACGCGGCGCCGAAGGGGGATTGGTGGACCGCCTTCCACGATCCGCTGCTCGACCGTCTGGAACCCGAGGTCGCGGTCTCGAACCAGACCGTACGGCAGGCGGCCGCGAACTACCAGCAGGCGATCGAGGAGATGCGGATCGCGCGCAGCGCGCTGCTGCCGGCGATCGGGGTCGCCGGGTCCGCGACGCGGTCGCGATCGACCCGCGGCGGCGGCGGCTCGGGACCGGTGGTCGACTCAGGCTCGCTCGAAGGCGTCGCGAGCTGGTCGGTCGACCTCTGGGGCGGACTGCGACGTGAGCTCGAGCAGAGCCGCGCGATCGCCGCGGCGGACCAGGCGCAGCTCGCGAACGCGACTCTCGCCGAGCAGACCCTGCTCGCGACGACGGTGATCGACCTGCGGGTCGTCGACGCCGACATCGCACTCGAGCGCCGCACGGTGCGTGCGTACCGTGACTCGCTCAGGGTCGTCACGCAGCAGGCCGCCGCCGGGGTGAGCGCCGCGCCACCGTCGGCGGTGATCACGGCCCGGACCGCGCTCGACAATGAGCAGGCCGCGCTGATCGCGCTCGGCGTCTCTCGCGCGCAGTACCTGCACGCGATCGCGGTGCTGGTCGGCAGGAACCCGGAGGACCTCGCGATCCCGGCGGCGGATCGGCTGCCGGCGCTGCCCGCGGTGCCGCCGGGGGTGCCCTCGACGCTGCTCGAGCGCCGGCCCGACATCGCCGCCGCCGAGCGCACGGTCGCGGCCGAGAACGCGGCGGTCGGCGTCGCGACCGCGGCCTACTTCCCGAGCCTGTCGCTGGCGGCGGCCGACGGGTTCGCGCAATCGCCGCTCGACGGCCTGCTGCACACCGCGAACGACGTGTGGTCGCTCGGCGCGAACAGCGCGCTGTCGCTCATCGACTTCGGCGCGCGCCGCGCGCAGGTGCGGGCGGCGCGCGCCGCCTACCAGGGCGCGGTCGCGAACTACCGCAATACCGTGCTGAACGCGTTCGCGCACGTCGAGGACGATCTCGCGAGCCTGCGGATCCTCGCGGCGCAGGCCGCCGCGCTCAATCTGGCGGTCACCGACGCCGCGCGCGGCGCCGCGATCGCGCTCGCGGAGTTCCAGGCCGGCACCGTCGACTACACCACGGTCGCGCAGGCCCAGGCGACGCTGCTCGCCGACCAGCGCAGCGCCCTCGCGGTGCGCGAGAGCCGGCTCGTGACCACGGTCGCGTTGATCGGCGATTTGGGGGGAGGCTGGTCCGCGACCGCGCTTCGTGACAAGTCGCGGTGAGACGCCGATAATTATCCGTTTCCGATCCTCGATCGGCCGCGTCGCGACGGGTTCCTAATGGCTCAATTCATCTACACCATGAACCGGGTGGGCAAGGTCGTCCCACCGAAGCGCGTGATCCTGCGCGACATCAGCTTGAGCTTCTTTCCGGGCGCGAAGATCGGCGTGCTCGGCCTGAACGGCTCGGGCAAGTCGACGCTGCTCAAGATCATGGCCGGCAAGGACGCCGACATCGAAGGCGAGGCGCGCGCGCAGCCCGGGATCAAGGTGGGCTACCTCCCCCAGGAGCCCGAGCTCGACGAGACCCGGACCGTCCGGCAGATCGTCGGCGAGGGCGTCGGCGACGTGCAGCGTCTGATCGACCGGTTCAACGCGGTCAGCGACCGCTTCGCGGAACCGCTGTCCGACGACGAGATGAACAAGCTGATGGAGGAGCAGGCGAAGCTCCAGGACCAGATCGACGCGGTCGGCGGCTGGGAGCTCGAGCGCAAGCTCGAGATCGCCGCGGACTCCCTGCGCCTGCCGCCGTGGGACGCGGTCGTCGGCAAGCTCTCGGGCGGCGAGAAACGCCGCGTCGCGCTGTGCCGGCTGCTGCTGTCGAAGCCCGACATGCTGCTGCTCGACGAGCCGACGAACCACCTCGACGCCGAGTCGGTCGCCTGGCTCGAGCACTTCCTCGCCGAGTACCCGAGCACGGTGATCGCGGTGACCCACGACCGCTACTTCCTAGACAACGTCGCCGAGTGGATCCTCGAGCTCGACCGGGGCCACGGGATCCCGTGGCACGGCAACTACTCCTCGTGGCTCGAGCAGAAGGAACAGCGGCTCGTCCAGGAGCAGAAGCAGCAGGAAGCGCTCGCGAAGTCGCTGCAGCATGAACTGGAGTGGGTCCGCTCGAACCCGAAGGCCCGGCAGGCGAAGTCGAAGGCCCGGCTGCAGCGCTACGAGGAGCTCTCCTCGCAGGAATTCCAGAAACGCAACGAGACCAACGAGATCTACATCCCGCCGGGCGAGCGGCTCGGCGACCTGGTGATCGAATGCCAGGGCCTGCGCAAGGGGTTCGGCGACCGGCTGTTGATCGACGGCTTGAGCTTCAGCCTGCCGCGCGGCGGCATCGTCGGCATCATCGGCCCGAACGGCGCCGGCAAGACGACGCTGTTCCGGATGCTGACCGGCGCCGACCAGCCCGATGCCGGCGAAATCCGCATCGGCCCGACCGTGACGCTTGCCTACGTCGACCAGTCGCGTCAGGCGCTCAACGACAAGAACACCGTCTGGCAGGAGATCTCCGGCGGCCTCGACCTCATCAAGGTCGGCAACTACGAGACCTCGTCGCGCGGCTACGTCGGACGCTTCAATTTCCGCGGCGTGCAGCAGCAACAGCTGATCGGCGAGCTCTCGGGCGGCGAGCGCAACCGCGTGCACCTCGCGAAAGTGCTGAAATCCGGCGGCAACGTGCTGCTGCTCGACGAGCCGACCAACGACCTGGATATAGAGACGCTGCGCGCGCTCGAAGAGGCGCTGCTCGCGTTCCCCGGCTGCGCGGTCGTGATCTCGCACGATCGCTGGTTCCTCGACCGGATCGCGACCCACATCCTCGCGTTCGAGGGCAACTC
>JAJXYU010000317.1 GCA_021780395.1 Pseudomonadota bacterium | reverse complement strand
CCGACGGCGTGCCCGACTGGTTCGGCAAGAGCCTGTTCGAAGGTGATCTCGAGCGCATGCTGCCGCACGTCGAGGCGGCGATGCGCCGCGTTCCGTCGATCGCGGCCTGCGGCATCAAGGAGATCGTGAACGGCCCGATCGCCTACACGCCGGACGGCAGCCCGCTGATCGGCCCCGCTGCGGGGGTGCGCAACCTGTGGCTCAACGAGGGTCACAGCTTCGGCATCACCGCCGCCGGCGGTTCGGGCTGGCAGCTCGCCGAATGGATCGTCGAGGGCCAGCCGGGGATCGACATGGCGGCCACCGATCCGCGCCGCTTCGGTCCCTACACCAGCAAGCGCTACGTCGTCGCGAAGAACGAGGAGACCTACCGGAACGTCTTCACGATCCACTTCCCGGACGAGGAACGCGAGGATGCGCGACCCGCGAAGACGAGCCCGGTCTATGACAAGCTCGCGCGCATGGGGGCGGTGTTCGGCCAGCGCTACGGCTGGGAACGCCCCAACTGGTTCGCGCCGCCGGGCGTCGAGCGCAAGGATCGCTGGAGCTTCCGCCGCACGAACTACTTCGAGCACGTCGGCAACGAGGCGCGCCGGATGCGCGAGGCGGTCGGGATCATCGATCTGTCGCCGTTCGCCAAGCACGAGGTCTCGGGGCCCGGCGCGGAGGCCTGGCTCGACGGCCTGGTCGCGAACAAGGTGCCGACGAAGATCGGCCGGATGGCGCTCTCCCACGCGCTGACGCCGCGCGGCGGGATCCGCACCGAGTTCACGATCACCAAGCTCGGCGAGGACCGCTTCTACGTGGTCAGCGCCGGCGCGGCCGAGCGTTACGACAGCGACTACCTGCAGAAGATGCTGCCGGCCGACGCCGCCGGCAAGATCCACCTGCGCAACATCACCACGAGCCGCGGCTGCTTCGTGGTCGCGGGACCCCGCTCACGCGAGGTGCTCAGCCCCCTCGTCGACGGGCCGCTCGACAACGCGGCGTTCCCGTGGCTCACCGGCCGGGTCGCCGAAGTCGGTCTCGCGACCGACGTCTACCTGCTGCGCGTGAACTTCGTCGGCGCGCTCGGCTGGGAGCTGCACTTCCCGATCGAGTACGCACACCATCTGTTCGATGCGCTGCTCGGCGCCGGCGCGCCGCACGGCATCGGGATGGTCGGGATGCGCGCGATGGAGTCCTTGCGCATGGAGAAGTCGTACCGGATGTGGGGCACCGATCTCACCCCCGACTACACGCCGTTCGAGGCGGGCCTGGACCGGTTCGTGCGGATGAACAAGGGCGCGTTCATCGGCAAGGAAGCGCTCGAGAAGCAGCTCGCGGCCGGTGTGCCGCACCGCTTCATCACGCTCGAGGTGCACGGCGTGACCGACGCCGATCCGCTCGGCAACGAGCCGCTGTTCGATTCGCGGGGACGGCTGATCGGTCGGGCGACGTCCGGCTATTACGGTCACGCGCTGCGCAAGAGCCTCGCGATCGGCTACGTCGATCCGGCGTTCGCCGCGGTCGGCACCGAGCTGCAGATCGAGATCCTCGGCGAGCGCAAGTCCGCGACCGTGCTCGTCGACTCTCCATACGATCCGGAGAACAAGGATCTGCGGGCCTGAAGTCGACGGGTGACGTCCGAATGAGCAAGCAACGTTTTTCCGCGCTGTCGCTGTTCCGCCGGGCGCTGGGCGGCCATCGCTCCTGGGAGCCGCAGTGGCGCAAGGTCGAGCCGAAGCCCTCATACGACGTCGTGATCGTCGGCGGCGGCGGCCACGGGCTCGGCGCGGCGTACTATCTCGCGGCGGAGCATCGCGTCGGCCGCATCGCGGTCGTCGAGAAGGGCTGGATCGGCGGTGGCAACACCGGGCGGAACACGACGATCATCCGCTCGAACTACCTGTTCGCCGAGAGCGCCGCGCTCTACGATCATTCCGTCAAGCTCTGGGAGGACCTCTCCCAGGTGCTGAACTACAACGTGATGTTCTCGCAGCGCGGCGTGATGATGCTCGCGCACACGGTTCACGACGTCCAGGTCTTCAAGCGCCATGTCCATGCGAACCGTTGCAGCGGCGTGGACAACGAGTGGCTCACGCCCGAGGAGGCGAAGGCGTTCTGCCCGCCGCTCAACATCGACCCGGACATCCGCTACCCGGTGCTCGGCGCGGCCCTGCAGCGCCGCGGGGGCACGGCGCGGCACGACGCGGTCGCCTGGGGGTACGCGCGCGCGGCGAGCGAGCTCGGCGTGGACATCATCGAGAACTGCGAGGTCACCGGGATTCGTCGCGATCCGCAAGGACGGGTCGAAGCGCTCGAGACCACACGCGGCCTGATCCGCGCGAGCAAGGTCGGCGTGTCCGCGGCGGGCAATACGAGTGCGGTGCTCTCGCTCGCAGGCGTGCGCCTGCCGCTCGAGAGCTACCCGCTGCAGGCGCTGGTGTCGGAGCCGGTGAAGCCGGTGTTTCCCTGCGTCGCGATGTCGAACACGATCCATGCGTACGTCAGCCAGTCCGACAAGGGCGAACTCGTGATCGGTGCGGGCACCGACGCGTATACCTCGTACACGCAGCGCGGCGCGCTGCACATCAACATGCACACGCTCGACGCGATCTGCGAGCTGTTCCCGATGTTCCGGCGGATGCGGATGATGCGCAACTGGGGCGGAATCGTCGACGTGACGCCGGACCGCTCGCCGATCATCGCGAAGACGCCGGTTCCCGGGCTGTACGTGAATTGCGGCTGGGGCACCGGCGGTTTCAAGGCGACGCCCGGCTCGGCGCACCTGTTCGCGTGGACGATCGCGAAGGACGAGCCTCACCCGATCAACGCGCCTTTCACGATCGAGCGCTTCCGCGACGGCTACCTGATCGACGAAGCGGCCGCGGCTGCGGTCGCGCACTGAACGAGACGTCCCATGCTGCTGATTCCCTGCCCGCATTGCGGCGAACGGCCTGAAATCGAATTCACCTACGGCGGCGAGGCACACCTCGTGCGTCCCGCCGACCCCTCGACCCTCGACGACGCGGCCTGGGCCGACTACCTCTACATGCGAACCAACACCAAGGGCGTGCACGCGGAGCGCTGGCGACACGCGCGCGGCTGCGGACGCTTCTTCAACGCGCTGCGCGACACCACGACCGACCGGTTCCTCGCGACCTACCGGATCGGCGAGCCGAGGCCTGCGATCGCGGCGGGAGGAGCGCGATGAGCCGATGGCGAACCGCGACCGGGGGCCGCGTCGACCGCACACGCACGCTCGCGTTCCGCTTCGACGGCACGCGCTACGAGGGGCTCGCCGGCGACACGCTCGCCTCGGCGCTGCTCGCGAACGGCGTGCACCTGGTCGGACGCTCGTTCAAGTACCACCGTCCCCGCGGGATCCTCACCGCCGGTGCCGAAGAGCCGAGCGCGCTCGTCACGGTGCGCCGCGACAGCGCTCGCGTGACGCCGGACCTGCGCGCGACGCAGCTCGAGCTCTACGAGGGTCTCGACGCCCTGAGCCTGAACCGCTGGCCGAGCCTCGAGCGCGACGTGGGCCGCATCAACGATTGGCTGTCGCCGCTGTTCCCCGCGGGGTTCTACTACAAGACCTTCATGTGGCCGAAGAGCGCGTGGAAATCGCTCTATGAGCCGGTGATCCGCCGTGCCGCGGGTCTCGGCGTCGCACCCACCGAGCCCGATCCCGATCGCTACGCGCAGTGCTATGCGCACTGCGACGTGCTCGTCGTCGGCGCGGGTCCCGCGGGACTTGCGGCCGCACTCGCCGCCGCCGACCAGGGCGCTCGGGTGCTGATCTGCGACGAGCAGAGCGAGTTCGGTGGCTCGCTGCTCGCCGACCGGCACGCGACGATCGACGGCGGACCGGCCGCGGCCTGGGTCGCGCACGCGGTCGCGGATCTCGCGGCCAATCCGCGCGTCGTGTGCCTGCCGCGCACGACCGCGTTCGGTTACTTCCCGCACAACCTGATCGGCCTCGCCGAGCGTCTGACCGACCACCTCGCCGCACCCGCGCCGCACGCGGCGCGCGAACGGCTGTGGCAGGTGCGCGCCCGCTCGGTCGTGCTCGCGACCGGCGCCGTCGAGCGACCGCTCGTGTTCCCCGGCAACGATCGCCCGGGTGTGATGCTCGCCGGCGCGGGACGGACGTACCTCAACCGGTACGGCGTGCGCGTCGGCGCCCGCGTCGTGCTCGTCACCGCGACGGACGCCGGCTACGAGGCGGCGATCGACCTGCACGACGCGGGCGTCGAGATCGCCGGGATCGCGGATCTGCGCGCGGCGGCGAGCGGTGAACTGCCGGCCGCGGCGCGCGCGGCGGGCATCGAGGTCACCGCCTCGGCGACCGTGCTCGGAACGAGCGGCAACCGGCGCGTCGCCGGGATCACGATCGCGCAGATTTCCTCGGCCGGCTCGAGCGCCGCTCGGCGCACCCTCGCCTGCGACGCGGTGCTGATGTCCGGCGGCTTCACGCCGAGCGTGCACCTCTTCTCGCAGTCCCGCGGAACGCTGCGCTGGAGCGATGACCACCAGGCGTTCCTGCCGGATCGCTCGGCGGAGCGCGAGCGATCGGCCGGCGCGTGTCGGGGCGTCGTCGATCTCGCGGAGACGATCGCGGACGGCCTCACCGCGGGCGCCGAGTCCGCGCCGTCGCGTACCGCGACGGCGCGGCGGATCGTGGCGACGCGCCCGCGATCGAGCGACGGCGGACATCTCGGCGCGGTGCCGCTCGCGAGCGGCGCCTCGCAGAAGTCCTTCGTCGACTGGCAGCACGACGTCACGATCAAGGATCTCGCGATCGCGACGCGCGAGGGGTTCCGCTCGATCGAGCACGTGAAGCGCTTCACGACCACGGGCATGGCGACCGACCAGGGCAAGACCTCGAACCTGAACGCGCTCGCGATCGTCGCGCGCGCGATCGACGCGCCGATCCCGCGCGTCGGGTTGACCACGTTCCGCATGCCCTACACGCCGACGACCTTCGGGACGTTCGCCGGCCCCTCGCGCGGCGATCTGTTCGACCCGGTGCGCCGGACCCCGATCCATGACTGGGCCGCGGCCGCGGGCGCCGTGTTCGAGGACGTCGGGATGTGGAAGCGCGCGCGCTATTTCCCGCAGCCCGGCGAGGACATGCATGCCGCGGTCGCGCGCGAGTGCCGCGCGGTGCGGTCGTCCTGCGGGCTGTTCGACGCGTCGACCCTGGGGAAGATCGAGGTCGTCGGGCCGGGGGCGGCCGAATTCCTCGAGCGCCTGTACGTGAACAGCTGGGCGAATCTCGGCGTCGGCCGGTGTCGCTACGGAATCCTGTGCCGCGAGGACGGCTTCATCACCGACGACGGCGTCGTCGCCCGCCTGGCGGCGGACCGCTTTCACGTGACCACGACGACCGGCGGCGCACCGCGCGTGCTCGCGATGATGGAGGACTACCGGCAGACCGAATGGCCGGATCTCGAGGTCTGGCTCACGTCGACGACGGAAGCATGGGCGGTGATCGCGGTGCAGGGACCGAACGCACGCGACGTACTGCGTGGCTGCGTCGAAGGGATCGATCTCGAGGCCGCGGCGTTTCCCCACATGAGCGTCGCCGCCGCACGGATCTGCGGGGTCGAGGGGATGGTGATGCGGGTGAGCTTCACCGGCGAGCTCGGCTACGAGCTCAACGTGCCTGCCGACTACGGACTCGAGACCTGGAAGGCCGTGCATGCGGCCGGTGCTGCGCACGGGGGAATCACCTGCTACGGCACCGAGACGATGCACGTGCTGCGTGCCGAGAAGGGCTACATCATCGTCGGCCAGGACACCGACGGCACGGTCACACCGGTCGACGCCGGATTGTCCTGGGCCGTCGGCCGCAAGAAGCCGGATTTCGTCGGGCGACGCTCCCTGCAGCGCCAGTCGATGCAGGCGCCCGATCGCAAGCAGCTCGTCGGGCTGCGCGCGCGCGACGGTCGGACCCTGCTCGACGAGGGGGCGCAGGTCGCGGACCGACCGAACCAGCAGCCGCCGATGCAGCTCATCGGTCATGTGACCTCCTCGTACGAGAGCGCGGTGCTCGGGTCGCCGATCGCGCTCGCGATGGTCGCCGGCGGCCGTGCGCGGATCGGACAAACCCTCTACGTGCCGATGCCGGGCGGGGACGTCGAGGTCGACGTCGTCTCCCCGGTGTTCTACGACCCCAAGGGAGAACGGATCAATGCCTGAAGCGCCCGCGCGCCACGTTCCCAGCCTCCCCTCGGCCGACTGGATGAGCCCGCTGCCGCCGGCGACGCGACTCGCGTTTCAAGGCGGCCTCGCCGCCCGTGCGGCCGCGGCGCGGGTCTTCCCGCTGCCGGACGCGCAGGCGGTGTGCCAGGCCCGCTGCGACGGGGATCGCGCGGGGCTCTGGCTCGGCCCGGACGAGTGCCTGCTGCTCGCACCGGCGACCACCGGCGCCGCGGCGCTGCTCGAGGCGCTGCGCTCGGCGATCGGGACGGCCGCGCACTCGCTGGTCGACGTGAGTCACCGTCAGGTCGGGCTCGAGATCCGCGGGCCGCAGGCCGAGCGGATCCTGAACGGCGCCTGCCCGCTCGATCTGTCCCTTGAGCAGTTTCCGGTCGGTCGGTGCACCCGGACGGTGCTCGCGAAGACGGAGATCGTGCTGTGGCGCACGCAGGCGCAGCACTTCCGCGTGGAGATCTGGCGATCGTTCGCAGCGTACGCGGCCGCGCTGCTCCAGGAGATTGCCCGGGACTACGTCGTCTAGGCCGGCACCCGGCTCCGCGCGCGGACTCAACGGATGTGCGTTGCGTTTTCGCAACGTTAAACGAGCCTTCAATCCGTCGAGGCCCTGCACCGGCCGGGCGATCCGCGCCCGAACTCGGCATTAACGGCTTGAACTCACGCCGCAATCCGCCCGGGCGACGTGCTTGATTCCTGGGCACGGTTCATACAAGATCCACACGTCGAGTGTGGGTCGGATGAATTGATCGATTATTCAATTGCCGTTCGAGGCGACCGCACCCGACCGGCACTCCGGGGGAATGCACCGAACCTCTCCAATGAACGGACCGACCGCGTTCGGCCTGTACCCACGCGCGGTTCCGACCGAGTAACCCAAAGACAAGGGATTGAATCATGAACTCGAAGCTCTCGATCGCGATTGCCGCCGTGCTCGGCAGCGCCTCCCTCGGCGGAATGGCCGCTGCAGCGACCCCGACCGGCACGGCGAACTCGACCGATGTCCTGCAGACGATCACGGTGACCGCGCAGCATCGCGCGCAGAACATGCAGGACGTGCCGATCGCGATGCAGGCGTTCACCGCGAAGTCGCTCGGCCAGCTGAACGTCCGGACCTTCGACGACTACATCAAGTATCTGCCGAACGTGACCGCACAGAACAACGGCCCCGGCCAGAACGAGGTGTTCATGCGCGGCTTGAGCGCCGGCGCCCAGGGCACGCAGGGCAGCGGCTCCACCGCCTTCTTCCCGAACGTCGCGATCTACCTCGACAACCAGTCGGCGCAGCTGCCGAACCGCAACCTCGACATCTACGCGGCGGACCTGAACCGCATCGAGGTGCTCGAAGGACCGCAAGGGACGCTGTTCGGCGCCGGCGCCGAGGCCGGCGTGATCCGCTACATCACCAACAAGCCCGTGCTCGACCGCACCGAGGGCAACGTGACCGCGGGCTACAGCGTGACCGCGCACGGCGATCCGAGCACGAACCTCTCCGCGGTGCTCAACCTCCCGCTGATCGAGAACAAGATGGCGCTGCGTGCGGTGATCTACAACGACAGCCGCGGCGGC
>JAJXYU010000329.1 GCA_021780395.1 Pseudomonadota bacterium | reverse complement strand
AGTGTCCGCTGACCGACGTCTGGGTCGCCGCGAAGTGCGGCGAGAGCGACACCACCACCGGACTCGCATCCTGCCCCACGGTCGGCAACATGTACGACAAGCTCGTGCCGCTCGGCCTGTATGGATGCTTCGGCGAGACCTCGGAACTCACCGGTGCGGAGCACCTCGCCGCCGCGCGGGCGGCGACGCCGGAGGTCCGCGAGAAGTTCATGCGGACCTGGACCGCCTACCAGCGCGACGTGATCGAGGCCCACAAGACCTCGGACCTCTCCGACAGTCAGCCGACCAAGGGCAACATCGCCGGCGGCCTGACGACGATCGAGGAGAAGGCGCTCGGCAACCTCGAGAAGATCGGCAAGAAGACCCGTTACATCGACGTGCTCGAGCCGGCGGAATTGCCGCAGCGGGGGCGCGGTTTGTATTTCATGGATACCTCGTCGGCGGCGGCCGAGTGCTGCACCCTGCAGGCGGCCGCGGGCTACGTCGTGCACGTGTTTCCGACCGGCCAGGGCAACGTGATCGGCAATCCGATCATGCCGGTGATCAAGCTCAGCGGCAATCCGCGCACCGTGCGCGTGATGAGCGAGCACATCGACGTCGACGTGTCCGGCGTGGTCCGCCGCGAGCTGACGATCGACCAGGCGGGCGACCGGTTGATCGACTGCATCGTGCGCACCGCGAACGGCCGGTTCACCTGCGCCGAGGCCCTCGGTCATCGCGAGTTCGTGATGACCAAGCTCTACCGCAGCGCCTGACCCGGGGCGCGGACCGCGTGCCGATGCTCCGCTTGGATCCGACCGACGCCCAGGCGCTCGCGGCGCGGGCGCTCGAGGCAAGCGGCGCGTCGGCCGCGAGCGCCGCTTCGACCGCGCGGGCGCTCGTCGGCGCCGAGATCGACGGCCAGGCCGGTCACGGTCTCGCGCGCATTCCGGCGTACGCGGCACAGGTCAAGGCGGGCAAGGTCGACGGGCACGCGGTGCCGGCCGTCGTCCAGTCCCGCTCCGCGAGCCTGTGGATCGACGCCCGCGGCGGCTTCGCGTATCCCGCGTTGGATCTCGCGATAGAACGGATCCGCACGATGATTCCCGCCGCCGGCAGCGTCGCCGTCGGCATCCGCGCCTCGCACCACGTCGGCCAGGCGGGCGCGACCGTCGAGCGCCTCGCCGATTCGGGGCTGATCGCGCTCCTCGCGTCGAACACCCCGGCGGCGATCGCCTTTCACGGCGGCGCGAAACCGATGATGGGCACGAACCCGCTCGCGTTCGCCGCGCCGATCCCCGGGCGTCCGGCGCTCGTGATCGACCTGGCGCTGTCGCTCGTCGCGCGCAGCAAGGTCGTCGCGGCCCAGAAGGCGGGACGGAAGATCCCGACCGACTGGGCGATCGACGCGGCCGGCGCGCCGACCGACGATCCGGCGGACGCGCTCGCGGGCTCGCTGCAACCGATCGGCGGCGCGAAGGGGGCCGCGCTCGCGTTGATGGTCGAGATCCTGTGCGCGGCGCTCGTCGGCGCGCGCTTCGGCTGGGAAGCGAGCTCGTTCCTCGACGATCGCGGCGATGCGCCCGGCGTCGGCCAGATGTTGATCGCGCTCGACCCGGATGCGTTCGCCGGACCCGGCTACGGAGCGCGCATGCAGGACCTGCTCGCGACGGTCGGTGCGCAACCCGGGGTGCGGCTCCCCGGCGATCGGCGCCTGGAGCGCCGTGCGCAGGCGCGCAGCGCCGGCATCGAGATCACCGCGGAACTCCACGAGCAGATCCTTCGGTTGGCGGAGCAGCGCGCATGAGCGACGTCGTGATCAGCGAATTCATGGATACCGCGGCGATCGAGCGTCACTTCGCCGGTCGCACCGTCCTCTATGACCCGAAGCTCGTCGACCAGCCGGAGCGCTTGCTCGCCGCGGTCGCCGACTGCCGCGCACTGATCGTCCGCAACCGCACCCAGGTGCGCGGCGCGCTGCTCGCGGCGGCGGCCCGGCTGCAGGTCGTTGGCCGCCTCGGCGTCGGCCTCGACAACATCGACGTCGATGCCTGCGCGGCGCGCGGGATCGCGGTCCGGCCGGCGACCGGCGCGAACGACCTCGCGGTCGCCGAATACGTCGTGACCGCGGCGCTGCTGCTGCTGCGCCGCGCCTGGTTCGGCAGCGAGCGGGTGATCGCGGGCACGTGGCCGCGGATGGACTCGATCGGCCGCGAAGTCGAGGGCAAGCGGCTCGGACTGGTCGGGTATGGGGCGATCGCCCGGTTGACCGCGGACAAGGGGCGCGCGCTCGGCTTCCATATCGCGGCGTACGATCCGTACCTTCCCGCGGACCACCCGGCCTGGGAACATGCCGAACGCCTCACGCTCGAGGCGTTGCTCGAGTCGAGCGACGTCGTGAGCCTGCACACCCCGTTGACGCCGGACACGCGCCGCCTGATCGACGCGGCCGCGCTGTCGCGAATGCGGCCCGACGCGATCCTGATCAATGCGGCGCGCGGCGGCATCGTCGACGAAGCGGCGCTGATCGAGGCGCTGCGGGGCGGGCGTCTCGGTGGCGCCGCCCTCGACGTGTTCGAGACCGAACCGCTCGACACGGCCGCCGGCGCCTCGTTCCGCGGCGTTGCGAACCTGATCCTGACGCCGCACATCGCCGGCGTCACCGACGAATCCAACGTGCGGGTGAGCGACGTGACCGCGCGCGCGGTGAGCCAAGCGCTGCGGTGAGCGCGACGCCCGCGGACTCGCCGCTGCGCCGGGTCCTGGTCGTGACTGCGCCCCGGGCACTCCACGACCTCGACCGCGCGAGGGCCTGGCCCGCGACGGTCGGGCTCGCGTGGCGGGTCATCGCGACCGACGACGCCGCGCAGGCGCGGCGCGTGATCGATGCCGGCGGGATCGACGCGATCGTGCTCGGCCACGGACTCGCGCAGGACGCGAGACTCGCCGATCACGCGTCGGCATACGCGGCGCGCGGGCGCCGGATCGACTACACGCCGGATCCGCTCGAGCGGGCAACCGACGATTGCATCAGCGGGCGGGGCGAGCACAGCCTGGACTGGGCCCTGCAGCATCTCGCGAGCGCGACGTCCCACCCGTACCTGACCCTGCGGTACGGGCCCGCGATCGATCAGGTCGGCGATCTGCGGCTGCCGGTCGCACCCGTGGATCGCGTCCCGCTGGTGATCCTGCTGCACGGCGGATTCTGGCGCGAGCCGTATCGGCGTGACGTGATGGCGCCGCTCGCGGTCGACCTCGCGCGCCGGGGCGTCGCGACCTGGAACGTCGAATATCGCCGCGTCGGTGGCAGCGGCGGCGGCTGTCCGCGAACCTTCGGCGACGTCGCGGCGGCATTCGACTTCGGCGCCCGGCTCTGGGAACGCCATCCGCTCGAGCCTCGCGCACCGATCGTGCTCGGTCATTCGGCGGGAGGCCATCTTGCGCTCTGGTGCGCCGCCCGCCGGCGCCTGGCGGACGGATCGCCCGGCGCGCGGCCGGCCGCGTCGCCGCGACTCGCCGTGGCGATCGGCGCGGTCACCGACCTCGCCGCGGCCCGCCGCCGCGGGCTCGGGCGCGGCGCGGTGGACGAATTCGTCCCGCGAGCCGACGACGAAACCTGGACGGACCCGCGCGCGCTGCTCCCGCTGGGCGTCGAGCAGTTGATCGCTCATGGCACCGAGGACGAGTGGGTGCCGTTCGATCTCGCCGTGGACTTCGTCTCGGCCGCGCGCCGCGCCGGGGATCGGGTCGACTGGTTGCCGCTCGCCGGCGTCTCGCACATGCCGCCGATCGATCCGGCGAGTGATGCGTGGCGGCGGATCGTCGAGCGCCTGCGACCGCACCTGGTCACGCGCTGACCGGCGGCGGCGGCGCCCCCGCCGCCGGGTCCGCTCCGCGCATTCGTGGCAGAATGCGCGGCCACCCTCCTGGACCCTGGACGTTCGCGAATGACCCGCGCCAGCCGACGAATCGGATTCGCCTGTGTGACCGGTTCCGCCGTCGCGTGGAGCCTCGGCGGTCTGTTCACGCGCCTGATTCGGGTCGACGTCTGGACGCTGCTCGCGTGGCGCGGAATATTCGGCGGGATCGCGCTCGCGCTGGCGATGCCCTTGCTGCGCGAGCCGCGCGGCTGGGCGGAGTTGCGCGCGATGGGCTGGCTCGGCGTGCTGTTCGTCGCGCAGGGCGCGCTCGGGATGATCTTCTATCTCTGCGCGCTCACCCACACGAGCGTCGCGAACGTCGCGGTGATCTATGCGACCACGCCGTTCATGGCGGCGGCGCTCGGCTGGTGGTTGCTCCGCGAGCGGCCGGGCCGCGGCGGGTTGATCGCGAGCACGGGAGCGCTGTTCGGCGTCGCGGTGATGGTCGGCTTCGGCGGGCACGGCGGCTGGGTCGGCGATGCGTTCGCGGTGGGCATGGCCCTCACGATGGCCGTGACCACGGTGGTGGTGCGCCGGCATCCGCAGGTGCCGGTGCTCTTGACGGCCTGCCTGTCCTCGTTGCTCAGCGGGATCGTGTGCTGGCCGTTCGGCGAACCGCTCGCCGCGTCGGGCGGCGCCCTCGCGCTGCTCTCGACCTTCGGTGTCGTGAACTTCGCGATCGGCTTGCCGCTGTTCGTGCTCGGTGCCCGCCGGCTGTCGCCGGTCGAGACGGGGTTGATCGGCGCGCTCGATGCGCCGCTCGCGCCGCTGTGGGTCTGGATCGTGGTCCACGAGGCGCCGAGCCGGGCGACCCTGATCGGCGGCGCGATCGTGTTCACGTCGATCGCCGCGCATCTCGCGGCCGCAGAGCTCGGCGCCGGTGCGGTGATCGAATCACACGTCGGCTGACGTGCGGGTCGCGGCCGACTCCGCCTCGACGAGCGCCGGGGTACGCCAGCCGCTGCGAACACCCCAGGCGCAGAACAGCGCCGCGGCCGCCGCGACCGCGAGTTGATCCCAGCCGAACGGGAGGTATCCGCGGCCGTCGAAGCGGCGACTGCCCGCCCACGAGAGCGCGACGACCGCGGCGAAGTACGCGACGAACCAGGCGACCCCGCCCAGCTCCGCCCGCAGCGTTGCGCGATCGACTCGAGGCCGCTGGGTCAGGAACAGCGGCACCGGCAGGATCAACAGCAGCGCGATCTCGCCGGTCGCCGGCCAGCGCGCCCAGTACAGCAGCAGCGTCGCGAACACGAACGCGGCCGGCGCCAGGATGCCGAGCCCCGGGATCCGCAGCGGGCGATGCAGCGCGGGCGCGGTCCGGCGCAGCGCGAGCACGCTGATCGGCACGATCAGGTAGGTCACGATCGTCGCGACCGAGATCACCGCCGCGAGCTGACCCCAGCCGCGAAAGAAGAACAAGAACACGTACGCGACCGCGAGGTTGAACCACATCGCGAACCGCGGCACCCCGGCCCCGGGATGCACGCGGCCGAGCACGCCGGGCGCATGTCCGTTGCGTTCCATCGCGTACAGGATCCGCGCTCCGGTCGCCGTATAGGTCGCGCCGGTGCCGCTCGGGCTGATATAGGCATCCGCGTACAGCAGCAGCGCGAGCCAGTTCAGGTTGAGCGCCAGTGCGAGCTGCGCGAACGGCGAGCTGTAGTCGAGGGCCGCCCAGCCGCCCGCGAGCGCCGCGGTCGGCACCGCGCCGAGGAAGGCGACCTGCAGCAGCAGATAGACGATCGCGCTCGCGGCAATCGACCCGAAGATCGCGATCGGCACGTTGCGGCCGGGCGAGCGCGCCTCGCCGGCGAGGTTCACCGGGCTCTGGAACCCGTTGTAGCTGAACACGATCCCGCTGGTCGCGACCGCGGTGAGCATGCTGGCGAAATCGATCGTCTGCGAACCCCCATGGATCCCGCGCTGGAAGTTCTCCGGATGGAATCCGGCGGCGATCAGCGCGATCGCGGTACCGGCGGGCACGATCAGCTTGAACACGGTGATCACGCTGTTCGCGCGCGCGAACAAACGCACCCCCCAGTAGTTCAGCAGGAAATATCCCACGATGAGCGCGGCCGCGCACGCGAGTCCGGCGCCCGACAAGACACCGGCGCCGGTCGCGGGGCGCACGTAGAGCGCCTGCGCCCAGTGCCACGGCCAGGAACTCATGTACTGCACGGAGGCTTCGGCTTCGACCGGGATCACCGAGACCACCGCGATCCACGCCGACCAACCGCCGATGAACCCGAGCAGCGACCCATGGGAATAATGGCCGTAACGCACCGGACCGCCGGACTCCGGGAACATCGCGCCGAGCTCGGCATAGGCGAGCGCGACGAGCAGGATGATCGCGGCGCCGATGATCCACGCGTAGACCGCCGCCGGCCCCGCGAGCTGCGCGGCGCGCCACGCGCCGAACAACCAGCCGGAACCGATGATCGAGCCGAGTCCCGTGAACGTCAACGCGATCGCGCCGACCTCGCGTCGAATCGCGGAAGGTTTGCTCATGAACGCTCCTGGTCCTGCCGCCCTGCACCCCGTGACGATCCTAGCGCATCAGCGCTGCGGCGCGCTCGTTCGGCGCTCGATCGCCGCGAGCGCCGCCAGCACGAGCGCGAGCACGAGATAGGCGCCGCAATATTGCACGACCTCGAAGCGTTCGCCCGCGGGCAGTGTCCACGGCAGATAGACGCCGCCATCCGCCCGGACCGAATGCATCACGCCGAACGCGCACAGCGCCGCGCCGGCGACGAGGAACCCGGCCGCCGCGACGGTGCGCCGATCGATCATCTCGGCGAGGAAGGCCCCCCAGATGGTCGCGGTGATGATGAACCCGTTGCCGAGGACGACGATCGTCTCGAGCGCCGACGGCCGCGTCGCGGACGTCGCGGCCAACAGCGCCGCGAAGCGTCGCGGCGAGGCGAGCTTCGGGTCGCCGAGCTCGATCGTGACCATGCGCGCGATCGACGGGAAGAACGCGAACGCGACCGCGGCCGAATGCCGCGCCGGCACCGCCCGGAACGCCTGCGTGGTGATGTCGATCGCGACGAAGACCAGCACCGGCGCGAGCGCGGCGAGCGGGACCCATTGCAGGAGGTCCGCGACCAGGCCGAACGAGCCGCCGACGCCGATCACGAGGCCCGCGAGCAAGGTGTAGGCCGAGCGGGCGCCCATCTCCTTGTAGGCCGGATGACCGATGTAGGGCGTCGTCTGAGCGACGCCGCCGAACAGCCCCGCGACGAGCGTTGCGACCGCTTCCGCGAGCAGGATGCTGCGCACGTCATAGGCGTCCCCGGCCGCGCGCGCGCTCTCCGTGTTGTTCACGCCCCCGATCACCGTGAGCAGCGCGAACGGGACGAGCAGCGGCAGGTACGCGACCGCGGCCGCGAATCCGCCGAACAGGCCTCGATCCGGGGTCGGCCACTGCGGCGCGACATGCGCCGCGAGCGGTACGGCGCCCGCGACCCCGGCCCCGGTCAGCGCCGCGAGCAGGTAGTGCGCGAGCGTCCCGGCGAGCACCGCGAACAGGACCGCGGGCAGCCGTGCCGGCACCGCTCCCTTCGCGACGAGCGCATACAGCACGAGGCCGAGCGACAGGAAGCCGACGATCGGCTCGCGCATGATCTCGACGAACGGCAGGAAACCGATCAGCAGCAGCGCAATCCCGGCGAGCGACCCGAGGAGCCCGGCGCGTGGAACGAGCCGCCCGATGCGCCGGCCGACGAACGACAGGGGCAGCTTCAGGAGCCCCATGATCACCGTCGAAGCCATGCCGAGGTACCAGGTCCGCAGCGCGGCGGTCTGCGGATCGAGCCCGTCGGCCCGCCATCCGGCGAACGCGGGGCCGAGCACCAGCACGGCCATGCCGATCGTCGACGGCGTATCG
>JAJXYU010000081.1 GCA_021780395.1 Pseudomonadota bacterium | reverse complement strand
CCGGCCGGTCGACCAGCCGTTCGATCAGCAGCCGGAACTCGCTCGCGGTCGGCTCCTCGGAGAACGGCGCGCCGATCTTCAGCGCGGTCATGACCCGCCGCAGCTCGTCGACGCGCTTCTCTTCCGGACGGCCGTGCACGCGGTACAGGCTCCGGGTCTGCGTGAGACGCAGCGCGGTCGCGGCCTGGACGTTCGCGGCGATCATGCATTCCTCGATCAACCGGTGCGCGTCGGTGCGCACGACCGTATGGAAGCCCTCGATCGTGCCATCGGCGCCGATCCGGGCCTTGACCTCGCCACCGCGGAAGTCGAGCGCCCCGCGCGCATCACGCGCCGCCTTCAGCGCGCCGAACAGCGTGTGCAGCGCGCGCAGCGACGCGGCGACGTCGTCGCCGAGCCGGGGCGCCGCGGGCGAGCGCGGATCCTCGAGGAACGCCCAGGCGCTTTCGTAGGTCAGGCGCTCGTGGGAGCGGATCACCGCCTCGTAGAACCGCGCCTTGCCGAGCACGCCGGTCTTGCCGACGCGCATGTCGCAGACATAGGCCAGCCGGTCGACCCGCGGCATCAGCGAGCACAGGTGGTTCGACAGGTGTTCCGGCAGCATCGGGAACACGCGGTCCGGGAAGTACACCGAGGTCGCGCGGGCGCGCGCCTCGAGATCGATCGGGTCGCCGACGCGGACGTAGTGGGAGACGTCGGCGATCGCGACGACGAGCCGCCAGCCGCCGCCTCGCAACGGCTCGGCGTACACCGCGTCGTCGAAGTCGCGGGCATCCTCGCCGTCGATGGTGACCAGCGGCAGATCGCGCAGGTCCTCGCGCCCGGCACAGTCGGCTGACGTGACCTGCGCGCCGAAGCGGTTGGCGGCGGCGTCGACCGGTGCCGGAAACCGCTCCGGCAGGTCGTGTCGCAGCAACGCGAGACGGGCCGCGAGATCGGCTGGTCGAAGATCGCGCAGCACCTCGACGACCCGGCCGCGCGCCGCGATCTCCCCGACCGGTCGCTTGGTGATCTCGACGATGACGTAGTCGTCGTCGGCTGCGCCGCCGCGGTCCGCGAACGGCACCTCGACCGCGTACCAATGACCGGGGTCCTCGGGCGCGACCCGGCCATGGGCGGGGCCCGTGTGCCAGATCCCGCCGACCCGCGTGGGAGCATCCGCGATGCGGCGAATCAATCGCGCCAGCGGACGGCCACGCTCGTTGACGCCGACGACGCGCACCTCGACGCGATCGTTGTGCATCAGCGTCGCCGCGTCGACGCGTGCCAGCGCGATCCAGGTCCCGCCGTCGTCCGGCACGATCGTGACCTCGCCGCTCGCACGGCCGCGCACCCGGCCGGCGACCCGTTCTCCCGATCCGACGCTCGCGTAGCCGGCGGCGGTCAGCACCGCCTGGCCGTCGCGCACCATCGCCGCGAGCCGCTTGTCGAGCGCGTCGCGCTCCGACTCGAGCGTGATGCCAAGGCGCCGCGCGATGCGGTCCGCGGTGAGCGGTTCCGGTGCCTGGGCGAGGTGCGAGAGCAACAGCTCGCGGCTCGCGATCGGGGCCGCATACCGCGACTTCTCGAGCTCGAACTTCGGATCCTGTGTCCGCCAGTCCGCACCGGGCGCGTCGTCCGCGAAGCCCCCGTGCGGCCGGTCAGCGGTGCGCGCCGGCGCGGCGGCGCGGCGGCCGTTGCGCGATCCGTGATCGCCCTTTTGATTGGTCATGTCCTCAATACTCCCGTGGCCGGCATTGCGACCATCCCATTCGATTCGATTGACAAGGCGCGGGGCTGTGCGTACATTTCGCGGCCTGCGCCGAAGGCGCGCCCCCTCATGCCCAGGTGGCGGAACTGGTAGACGCGCTGGTTTCAGGTACCAGTGGAGAAATTCGTGGAGGTTCGAGTCCTCTCCTGGGCACCACTCCTCGAGAACCCGTTGATTATCAATTGCTTGATGGCTGATTGAGCCTTCGCGGGTCGACGCGCATCGGCCTCGACCCCATCCGGAACCGGCGGTCCGGATCGGCAGGCGCCGACGACCAGGCACCGGACGAGTCTAGCAGGAAACGGGATTGGCCGCCGCGATTCGCGGGGCTCAGATGGGATTCGCGTACAAAGCCGGCGACAAGGCCTCCGCGAGCGCCCGTTCGTCGAGGTGCGTCAGATCCTTCGGTATCTCGAGAACGACCATGGACTGGAGCGATCTCGGCAAGACTGCCCGCAGCTCGCCGAGAAATCCCGGTTCGGCGACCAAGGCGAGCCGCGTGAACTGCTTCCGGGCGAGTTCGAGCGCGGCGACGACGCGGTGCGCGAACACCTCGGCCTCGTGCTTCAACGGGGAACGCTCGCCCTGCGTGCCGTGATGCGCGACCGCGCCGCGTCGGCCCGGACCGGCCGCATGATCGAAGACGCGCCCTGGGCGATCGGACTTGAAGTCCCGATCATGCCAATGCGCTTGCGGATCGTCGAGTTCCTCGACGAGCCGCAGAGGCCCACGCACCCGCGGCGCCTCGTAGATGCGGGCGCGTGCACGATCGGCGATCACGACTCGAAAACCCATGGCGCCAGCATACGACTCCCGCGCCGCTCGGCCATCGGGTCTGCCCGAACCGGCACCCTGGAATCCCCGCATGACAGGGCATGGCAATTCGGCGATCATTGGCGCCGAATGGGATGCACACGCGTTCCCGCACTGGACAATCGGATGCAAAAATCCCTGCAAATCACCTTTCGCCACATGCCCGCGTCGCCCGCGGTCGAAGCCAAGGCCCGCGAACTGCTCGCGCGCCTCGAGCGGGTCCACACCCAGATCGTCGGCTGCCACGTGACGGTCGCCACCCCGGATGCGCATCAAAACAAGGGCGCGCCGTTCGTGATCAAGATCGACATCGAGGTGCCAGGGCGCACCGTGCACGTCGACAGCGCCAAGCACCCGCATCCGGAGGACGTGGACGCCTACCTCGCGCTGCGCCATGCGTTCGACACCGCCCGCCGGCTCCTCGACGAGCACGCGCAGAAGCGGCACGCGCAGGACCATCGCCTGGAAGGATGATCGCAGCCCGCTGCGGGGCGCGCTCAGCGCGCCGCCGGCGGCGCCGTGGGTTGCGCGCGCAGCAGCTCGATCACTTCGCGATCGGTCGTCTGGTCGAATCGCTCGTACCACTCCCCGACCGCGTTGAACGACGGCGGCGCCTGCAGGCAGACGAGGCGGTCGGCTTCGTCCCGCAGAACGCCGCAGGCTTCGGGCGATGCGGTCGGCAGCGCGACGACGACGAACGCGGCGCGCAGCGCGCGCGACACCGCGATCGCGGCGCGCATCGACGCACCGGTCGCCGCGCCGTCATCGACCAGGATCACCGTCTTCCCGTCGAGTACGAGCGGTGGCGAGTTCGCACGATAGAGGCGCTCCCGCCGCCCGAGTTCCGCACGCTCTCGCTCGACGATCGCGTCGATCACCCGCGGATCATCGCCGCGCCAGCCGGCGATCTCCGGGTTGCGCACGACGACGCCGGCCGCGATCGCGCCGATCGCGAGCTCCGGCTGCCCCGGCGCGCCGAGCTTGCGGACCACGAGCACGTCGAGCGGCAGCTCGAGCGCGGCCGCGATCGCGTGCGCGACCGGCACACCGCCACGAGGCAGGCCGAGCACGACCGCGTCTGAACGCCGCGCATACTCGGCGAGCCGCGACGCGAGCGCGCGGCCGGCTTCGGCCCGGTCGTGGAACACGCGTACACGCTCGATCTCCTGCATTCGCGGATTGTCCTCGTCGGCGCGTCGCGCGGCACTCGTGGAAATCCCCGAGCGGACCGCGTGCGGCGGCCGGACCCCCGCGACCGGCGGACGCTACGCGAACGGGCTCTCGAGGACGATCGTCTGATCGCGATCGGGACCGGTCGAGACCATCGTGATCGGCACGCCGACCAGCGCCTGCAAGCGCGCGAGGTACGCCTTCGCGTTACGCGGCAGCGCCTCATGGCTCGACAGGCCCGCGGTGCTCTCGTTCCAGCCGGGCAGTTCCTCGTAGACCGCGGTGCACTCGCCGAAGCTCGCCGACGACATCGGCGGCGTGTCGACGACGCGCCCGTCGATCCGATAGCCGACGCACACGCGGACCGAGTCGAGACCATCGAGCACGTCGAGCTTGGTCACACAGAGCGACGAGCAGCTGTTGTGCAGGATCGACCGGCGCAATGCGACCGCGTCGAACCACCCGCAGCGCCGGCGTCGCCCGGTCACCGACCCGAACTCGTGGCCGACCCGCGACAGATGCTCGCCATATTCGTCGAAGAGCTCGGTCGGGAACGGGCCGGCGCCGACGCGCGTCGCATACGCCTTCACGATCCCGAGGACTTCGTGCAACCGTCGCGGCCCGATGCCGGTGCCCGACGCGGCGCCGCCGGCGGTCGTCGTGGACGAAGTCACGAACGGGTAGGTCCCGAGATCCACGTCGAGCATCGCCCCCTGCGCGCCCTCGAACAGCACGTTGCGTCCCTCGGTGCCGAGACGATCGAGGATCCCGGTGACGTCGGCGACCAGCGGTTTCAGCCGTTCGCCGAGCGCGAGATTCGACTCCAGGACCTGCTGGAAATCGACCGGTGGCGCATGGAAGTAGCGTTGCAGCACGAAGTTGTGGAAATCGAGGATCTCGCCGAGCTTCGCCGCGAAACGCTCGCGGTGGAACAGGTCCGCGACGCGCACCGCGCGCCGGGCGACCTTGTCCTCGTAGGCCGGCCCGATCCCGCGGCCGGTGGTGCCGATCGCGTTCGCGCCCTGCGCCTGCTCGCGCGCGCGATCGAGCGCGACGTGCGACGGCAGGATCAGCGGGCAGGACGGGCTCACGCGCAGACGGTCGAAGACCGGGACCCCTTCGCCGATCAGCGTCTCGGCCTCCCGGAACAGCGCCTCCAAGGACAGCACGACGCCGTTGCCGATCAAACACTGGACATGATCGTGCAGGATCCCGGACGGGATCAACGACAGGATCGTCTTCTTTCCGCCGATCACGAGGGTGTGGCCCGCGTTGTGACCGCCCTGGAAGCGCACGACCGCATGGGCCGAGTCGGTCAACAGGTCGACGACCTTGCCCTTGCCCTCGTCGCCCCATTGCAGACCGATGACGACGACGTTCTTACCCATGACGCACGACCCACAGTAGTCCGAGACCCGCGACGATGCTCACCAGACCGCCCCACCGCAGCTGCTCGGCATCGGTCTGCGCGAGGCGCGCCATCAGGCGCTGCGCCGCGCCGGGATCGATGAACGGCAGCAGGCCCTCGAGCACGAGGTAGAGCGCGAACGCGCCGCCCAGCGTGCGCAACAGTTCACTCCAGCCGACGTGCACGGTCGCTCCCGCGAACCCTCAGCGCCCGGCGCCGGGGTGAGCGAAGTATTTGAAGAACTCGCCCTTCGGCGATACGACGAGCACGTCGCCGGGCGTGCCGATCGATGCGCGGTACGCCTGCATGCTGCGGTAGAACGCGTAGAACGACGGATCCTGCGAGTAGGCGCGCGCGTAGATCTTGCTGGCCTCGGCGTCGCCGGCACCGCGGATCTCCTGCGCCTGCGCGGACGCCGTCGCGAGGATCTCGGTCTGTTCCTTGCTCGCCTCCGCACGTGTCGTCTCGGCCGTCTCGAGCCCTTGGGCGCGCAACTTCGCCGCCTGGGCCTTGAACGTCGCGCGCATCCGGTCGAACACCGAGTCGCGCACCTGGGACGGCAGATCGATCTTGGTGATGCGCACGTCGACGATCCGCACGCCGAGCTCGCGCGCGGCCGGTGCCGCGGTCTTCATCATCGCGTGGGTGAACGCCGTCCGGTCGGCGGTGATCACCTGCTGCAGGGTGCGCCGGGTCACGACGCTCTTGATCGCGTCCTCGATGGTCTCACCGAGACGCGCGTTCGCGACGTCCTCCGAGCCGCCGGTCGCCTCGTAGTAGCGGCGCAGGTGCGCGATGCGCCACTTCACGTAGAAATCGACGTTCAACTGCTCCTGCTCATGCGTCAGGAACCGCTCGTCCGGATAGAACTGGGTCAGCACGCGCTCGTCGAACTTCGACACCTGGTCGACGAGCGGCAGCTTGAAGTGCAGTCCGGGCGCGAAATGGGTGCCGATGATCTCGCCGCCGACCGACTCGATCGCGCCTTGTCCCTCGCTGACCGTGAATACGCTCGCCCGCACGAGGAGTGCGAGCACGGCCGCGGCGATCAACGCAAAGAGCACGCGGTTGTGCATCAGCCTCCCCCTCCGCCATCGTGGGTCGTCGCCGGCGCGGCCGAATCGGCCGGAGCCGGAAGCACGGCTTGCACCCGCACCGATCCGCTCGGTACGGACGACGACGACGACGAGCCCGCGGCCGGCGGCGCGGCCATCAGCTTGTCGAGCGGCAGGTACATCACGTTGCCGCCGTGCGAGGTCGCGACGATCACCTTGCGGGCCCTCGCGTAGACGTCCTGCATCGTTTGCAGGTAGATCCGCTCGCGCGTGACCGCCGGGGCCCGCCGATATTGGGCGAGCACGTCGTCGAAGCGCGCGGTGTCGCCTTGCGCGAGCGCGACGACCCGCGCCTTGTACGCCTCGGCATCCTGGATCGTCTTCGCGGCGTCGCCACGGGCGCGCGGCAGCAGATCGTTGCGGTAAGCCTGTGCTTCCTGCTCGTAGCGCTGGCGGTCCTTGTCGGCCTTGATCGCGTCGCGCTGGGCGGCCTGGACCGGCTCCGGCACGTTGATGTCGGTCAGGTTCACGCTGACGACGTGGATCCCCATCCGATAACCATCGAGCGTGCGCTGGATCAGCTCGCGGGCGCGCTGCGGAATCGTCGGATCCATCGCGAGCGCCTGGTTCAGCGTCGCCTGGCCGATCACCTCGCGCATCGCGCTCTCGCACACCTGAACCAGCGTCTCGTCGACGTCGCGGACCCGGAACAAGAGCTGCAACGGATCGGGCTGGGTGTACTGGACGGCGGACTTCACCTCGACCAGATTCGTGTCCGCGGTGAGCACGCTCTCGTCGTCGGTGATGCTGTAGACGCGCGAGACGTTCACGACGATCTTGCGCTCGATCGGCCACGGCCAGTGCCAGTTGTAGCCCGGCCCCATCGTCGCGACGTATTTGCCGAACCGCAGGATCACGGCGCGCTGCTGCGCATCCACCCGGTAGAAGCCGCTCCCGAGCCACAGCCCGCCGAGCGCGACGGCGAGGATCAGGAGCGCCCGAGTCCAGTCGATCGGCGGCTTGAGGGCCGCGCCGGAAGGCTTGCGCCCGAACAGCCCGCCGATCCAACGCCGCGCCTTGCGCAGGATCTCATCCAAGTCGCTCTGCGGACGCTGGCGATTCCAGGGATTGCGCTTCTCGCCGGGGTCGTTCCAAGCCATCGTGGACCTTAACAATAGCGTTCGGGGCGCCCGCGATGGCGGCTTTCGAGCGCACCGTACGGGCGCGACATTCTAGGCAGCCCGGCCGCCGCTCACAAGTCGCTCACGCAACTCGCTTTTTTGCGCCGGCCTCACGAACCTTGGGATTCTCGATCACGACGCCGTGTCGACCAGCGAGTGCGGCGAGATCACTCGAGCCGATCTCGACGTCGACGTCCCAACCACCGTCGTCGCGCTGCCGCTCCGCGCGCACCGCATCGCGACGGTACAGCTCGGAGCGCAGCGCCGCCGCGGACAGCGGCAACCGCAGCGTCCGCTCGGTCCGATCCGGTTTCACCCATGCGCCGATCGCGTCCCGCAGCTCCGCGAGCCCTGCACCGGTGATCGCGGAGCACCACACCTGGGTCGGGCGGCCGTCCGCATCGCGCTCCACCCGCGCCGGCTCGCCGCTGCGGTCGATCTTGTTGAACACCAGCAGCTCGGGTACCTCGCCGGCGCCGATTCCGCGCAACACCTCGCGGACCTGGGCGATGCG
>JAJXYU010000345.1 GCA_021780395.1 Pseudomonadota bacterium | reverse complement strand
GGCCGGCGGGATCGCCGTGCGGCCGACCAGGCGCGGCCGTGGGGTGAGGGCGCGACCCGCGCCGTCGAGGAACGTCAGCGTGAGCACGGCGCGAGCGTTCGCGGCGCCGCTCGCGCCGAGACGTCCCGAGAGCCGGTAATGGACGCGGCCGCGATCGATGCGCGCCGCGAACCGGCGCAGATCGATGCGCCGCTCGAGGGTCGACGAACCGTAGGGACCGCTCACGATCCGGGCGCGATCCGCGGCGCCGCCGGCCCGCGCGCTCGCGCAGCGCAGACTGGGGCTGCCGGCGATCGTGATCCATCCCGGGATCGTGGTCGACGCCGCCGGATCGCGGGTGCAGGCGGATGTGTCGGCGATCCCGATCGCGTTGCGTGCGCCCGCGATGGCGGGCGAGGCGCCGAGGGTGATGCCGAGCGCGAGCGCCGCGAGTCGCCGACGGTCGAAGAGCGTGTCGAGTGGCATGGCGGCGGTTCCGGGGGCGTTCGGGACAGGCGGCGGATGATATCAAAACCGTCGCGCGGCGCCGGTGGCGCGTCCGCGCTAGGATCGCAGGCACGACCGGGCGTTGCGCCGCCCGCGCGGGAGAGATCGATGAGCGACGACGACATCGCGGCCTTGACGGCGGCTCTGCGCCAATTCGCGGCGGATCGGGACTGGGATCCGTTTCATACCCCGAAGAACCTCGCGAGCGCATTGATCGTCGAGGCGGGGGAACTGCTCGAGCATTTCCAGTGGCTCGACCGCGGCGCGCCCGAGGACCTCAGCGCCCGCCAGCGCGAGGCGGTCGCGATGGAGATCGCCGACGTGTTCTTGTACCTGCTCCGGCTCGCCGACAAGCTGGAGGTGGACCTGGTCGGCGCCGCGCGCCGCAAGCTCGAGCTGAATGCGCTCAAGTATCCGGTCGCGCTCGCGCGCGGCACCAGCAAGAAGTACACCGACCTGTGATCCTGCGTGGCGGCCGATTCCGCGCCGGTCGTCAGAATTTCTTGTAGAAGCCGACCGACAAGCCGTGCGGCAGGATCTCGACCATGATCGGCACGTGCCGGGTCGTCGACCAGTAACCGGCGGCCGTGCCGAGCACCCAGCCGGCGAGCACGTCGGTCTGCCAGTGGGCCTGGCTCTTCAGGCGCGCGAACGCGTCATAGACCGGCAGCGCCTCGAGGGCCCAGATCCACGGATCATCGTGCCGGTAGTTGACGATGAACGGGGTGACGAAACTCGCTTGCAGCGTGACTTCGCCGCTCGGAAAGCTTTGGCAGCAACTTCCCTGGAACCAGGCGTTCGGGCCCCGGCCCTGATAGGGCCTTGCGCGGCTGAACGTGTATTTCAGCGCCGTCGCGCCGAGACCCGCGACGATCGACGCGTCCGCGCTCTGCCAGAACGTGTGGCCGAGCTTGTTGTCATTACCGAGCCACAGGCTCCCGGCCGCTTCGACCGCGACCGTGCCGAACTCGAGCGCGACCTGGTACTTGCGTGCCCAGATCCCGCCTTGGTCGAGCGACCACTCGTGATCGATGCCGATCGGGCCTCCACCGGCCTGCGCGATCGTGGACCACGCGGCGATCATCATCAGCGCGGCTGCGCCGATGACCCTGGATATGAACGGCGACCGGCGTGTGCTCGACATGGGACCTCCTCACACGGAACGGCGAATCCCCGGGGTTCAGGTTCGCGAGGGCGAACCGCCCGACCATCGCGAGAACGGTACCCGATTTGCGATGCGATCGCGAGGCAGTTCGGACCGCGGTGAGATCCGACGCCCGCGCGCGAGACACCATGCGCGAGGAGTCTGGAGGCAACGAAGCCCCGCGGCCGTGGTACCCTAACCGCCCCTTGACGAGCGCGCCGCCCGGACGCGCCGGAAAGGGTCGTTATGCCCTTGCCACGCCGCCTCGGCGGCGTTCGGTGGGCGCCCGCACTACCGGAGGTAACCAGAATGAGTTTTACATTGCCTGCTTTGCCATTCGCCATCGGTGCCTTGAGCGCGCGGGGCATGTGCCAGGAGACGCTGGAGCTGCATCACGGCAAGCACCACAACGCCTACGTGACCGCGTTGAACGGCCTGATCGAGAAGAACGACGCGCTGAAAGGCAAGTCGCTCGAGGAAGTCGTGCGTCTCGCCTATGGCAAGGATGATCTGCAACCGGTGTTCAACAACGCCGGGCAGCATTGGAACCACAGCGTGTTCTGGGAGTCGCTGGCGCCGAATGGCGGCGGCATTCCCGGCGTCCTCGAGAAGAAGCTGGTCGAGGATTTCGGCGGCGTCGAGCAATTCAAGGCGCAGTTCAAGGCCGCCGCGCTGGGGCAGTTCGGGTCCGGCTGGGCATGGCTCGTGCTCGCGCCGACCGGCAAACTGAAGATCGTGAAGACACCGAACGCGGTCACCCCGCTCGCGACCGGCGACGGCAAGGTGCTGCTCGTGCTGGATGTCTGGGAGCACGCGTACTACGTCGATTTCCGCAATCGCCGGCCGGACTTCACTGACAACTTCCTGAACCAGCTCGCGAACTACGAGAACGCGGCTGCGAAACTGCAGAAGGCCTGAGATCGCGCGCCCGGCGCCGGCCTACCGCTTCCGACGGGATGGCGGCGCCGGGCGGTGACTCTCGGCCGCGGCAGTCCCTGCGCGCAGCGGAACTTCGTCGCGACCCTGCCGGTCGAAACCGCCGGATCGCACGGGTCGGCGGGCCCCGTCCCGGGCCGTGGCGCGGGCCCGTGACCGCTGGCAGGATGCCCGACCCGGCCCGAAGTCGATCGTCGCCCGTCGATCATCCAGCAAGACCGTCCGGGCACGCGCCCGCGGCGCTCGATCGCGAATCACAGTGATCTGGAGGATCGGATGACGGAAGCCAACATCGATCAGCGCGCATCGAATCCCGCGGGAGCGTCCGGCGCTCCCAGCCAGCCGCCGGCCGACCGGCGAGCGGCGTTCCAGCGGCTGCGCGAATACTTGTCGAGTCAGATCATCGGCCAGGAAACCCTCGTCGAGCGATTGCTCGTCGCCTTGCTCGCCGACGGCCACCTGCTGGTCGAGGGACCCCCGGGGCTCGCAAAGACCCGGGCGATCAAGGCGCTCGCGCACGCGGTCGAGGGCGACGTGCAACGGATCCAGTTCACGCCGGACATGCTGCCCGCGGACCTGACCGGATCCGAGGTGTATCGGCCGGAGGAGGGCGGATTCCGCTTCCAGCGCGGCCCGCTGTTCCACAATCTCATCCTGGCCGACGAGATCAACCGCGCGCCGGCGAAGGTGCAGTCGGCGCTGCTCGAGGCGATGGCGGAGCGGCAGATCAGCGTCGGTCAGTCGACCTACCCGCTGCCGCGGCTGTTCCTCGTGATGGCGACGCAGAATCCGATCGAACAGGAGGGCACCTATCCGCTGCCCGAGGCCCAGATCGACCGTTTCCTGCTGCACGTCGCGGTCGACTATCCGGATCGGGCGACCACCTTGCGGATCATGCAGCTCGCGCGCGCCGAGGCGATCGCACAGCGCGAACTGCCGCCGCCGCCGCAGCGACTGCCGCAGGAGACGATCTTCGCGGCTCGCCGCGACGTGCTCGGACTGGTGCTGTCCGATCCCGTCGCCGAGTACATCGCCGCGATCGTCGATGCGACGCGTCGACCGGCGCCGTACAGCGCGAAGCTCGGCGAGTGGCTCCGTTGGGGCGTTAGCCCGCGCGCGGCGATCTCGATGGAGCGCGGCGCCCGCGCGCTCGCCTGGCTCGACGGCCGCAACTACGTGAGCCCGGAAGACGTGCAGACGATCGCGCCGGACGCGCTGCGACACCGGATCCTGCTGGACTACGGCGCGCAGGCGCGTGGCGTGACCGCCGAGGCCTGCGTCGAAGAGCTGCTCGCCCGGGTGCCGGCGCCGTGAAGCTGCCGGACCTCGACGAACTGCTCGGCCTGCGCGGCGCCGCGCGGGCGGCGGGGATGCGGGTCGAGGGCGTCGCGCGCGCGCAGTGGCTCGGCAGCCATCGCGGGGCGCATCGCGGACGGGGACTCGAGTTCGAGGAGGTGCGTCCTTATGTCGCCGGCGACGATTCGCGCAGCATCGACTGGCGGGTCACGGCACGCCGCGGCCGGCTGCATACCAAGCTCTACCGCGAGGAGCGCGAGCGGCCGGTGTGGTTGCTGGTCGATTTGCAGCCCGGCATGTTCTTCGGCAGCCGCCGCCAGTTGAAATCCGCGCTGGCGGTGCGCGCCAGCGCGCTGCTCGCGTGGGCGGTGGCGGCCGCGGGCGACCGGGTCGGCGCGATCGTCGCGAACGGCACCGAACTGCGCTGTCATCCGCCGCGCGCACGCGAAGCGGGTACCTTGCCGCTGTTGAGCTCGCTCGTCGAACTACAGCCGCGCGCCCCGGCGGCACCACGCCCCGAGACGCTCGGCGAGATGCTGCGAACGGCGCCGCCGCTCGTGCACCCTGGCAGTCTGGTGATCGCGATCAGCGACTTCTGCGGCGCCACGCGGGACCTCGATCCGCGTTGGCTCACGCTCGGCGCGCACGCCGAATGCCGCTTGTACTGGATCACCGACGCGCTCGAGGAACGAGGTCTGCCCGACGGCCGGTTTCGCGGCGGCGTGCCGGGGCGGGTCCGGCCGCTCGACGGCGCGGCCGCCCGCGCGCGCTGGACCGACGAGTGGCGCACGCGGGCGAGTCGCGTCGAGGAGATCGCGGCGCGCCTGCAGGGACGGCCGATCCGGCTCGACACCGCGGAGCGCGTCGAAGAGGCGCTGCCGCCGCTGCTGCGAGCCGCGCCCTTCGCGGCATGAACGCGGATTGGTTGTCGCAGCTCGCGCCCGACCGGGCGCCCCCGCCGCCCGGCTGGTGGCCGCCGGCGCCCGGCTGGTGGGCGTTGCTCGTACTGCTCCTGACGATCGTCCTCGTCGCGGTGTCGTGGTGGCGCCAGCCGCGACGGCGACTGCGCCGCGCCGCGCTCACCGAACTACGTAGGATACGCGCGAGCGAAGGCGACGTGATCCGCGCGGCACGGGCGATCCAGAACCTGCTGAGGCGTTACGCGCTCGCCCGATACGGCGCTGACCGGGTCGCGCGTCTGCACGGCGACGCGTGGCTGCGGTTCCTCGCGAACGGTGGCGCGGAAAGCTTGCGGGGCACGCCCGGCCAGACGCTGCTGCGCGCGAACTTCGCCGGCCAGCTCGACCCGGATCGGATCGACGACCGCGAGATCTGGTTCGCCGCCGCCGAGCGGTTCGTGCGCAGCGCGCGTCCGCCCGCGGACGCTGGGGCGCGTCGATGATCCACGTGGCCTGGCCATGGATGGCGGCGCTTGCACCGCTGCCCTGGATTCACCGGCGCTGGCGCAGCGCGGCGTCGATCGGCGGCGCGGCCCTGTTCCTGCCGTTCGCCGCGTCGCTCGCGACCCACGACGTGACGCAGGGCGGGGCTCGGCGCGGCGCGCGTGCGCTGTTCGTCGTCGCGTGGATCCTGCTGGTCCTGGCGGCGATGCGCCCGCAATGGCTCGGTCCGCCGCTGCCGGCGCCGACGAGCGGTCGACGGATCATCCTCGCGGTCGACCTCTCGGGCTCGATGGCGACCGAGGACATGGCGAACGACGCGAGCCGGCTGCAGGTGGTGCAGCAGGTCGCGGGGCGTTTCATCGACGGGCGTCGCGGCGACCAGGTGGGGTTGATCCTGTTCGGAACGCACCCGTACCTGCAGGCGCCGGTGACGAGCGACCTGCGGACGGTGCACCGATTCCTCGACGAGGCGATGGTCGGGATGGCCGGACCGCAGACCGCGATCGGTGATGCGATCGGACTCGCGATCAAGCGGCTGCGTGATGCGAGCGGCGCCGGTGCAGGCCACGGCGCGAAGCACACGGTGTTGATCCTGCTGACCGACGGTCGCAGCAACACCGGCGTCCTCGATCCGATCCAGGCGGCGCGCTTTGCGAAGCAGGTCGGCTTGCGGATCTACACGATCGGCGTGGGCGCGCCGGCCGGCAGCGGTCCGTTCGGTCTCGGCGGCAATCAGGACCTCGACGAGCACACGCTCGAGCGGATCGCGCAGATCACCGGTGGGCGCTACTTCCGGGCGACCGATGCGCACGCGTTGCGGGACGTGTACCGCGAGATCGACCGGCTGGAGCCGGTGACCGGTCGTGCCCAATGGCTGCGACCGACCGACGAGTGGTTCGCTTATCCGCTCGCGGCGGCCATGCTGTTCAGCCTGGCTGGCGCACTTGCCGGAGCGCGCTCATGGCTCTGAAGTCGCTCGCCGCATTTCATTTCCTGTTTCCCGGGTGGTTGCTCACGATTCCGCCGCTGGTCGCGTTCGCGCTCTGGCGTCATTGGAAGGCGCGCCGCGCGGGCCGCTGGGGCGAGGTCGTCGAGACCGACCTGCTCGACGCCCTGCGCCTCGAACAGGACGGGCGGCGCCGTTCGCCGTGGGCCGTGCTCGCGCTGGCATGGACCCTCGCGGCGCTCGCGCTCGCGGGACCCGCGTGGCAACGCGCACCGAGCGCGGCGTACCGCGAGCCCGCCGATTGGGTCGTCGTGCTGGACCTGTCGCCGTCGATGAACGCGGCCGACCTGCCGCCCAACCGGGTCACCCGCGCGCACTACCTGATCGAGGATCTGCTGCGCGCGGCGCATGATGCGCGTGTCGCGCTGATCGTGTTCTCCGGCGACGCGCACACCGTGGTGCCACTCACCGACGACGTCGCGACGATCCAATCGCTGCTCGAGCCGCTCGTCCCGGGCATCATGCCGCAGCCCGGCCACGCGCTCGCGCCCGCGCTCGATCAGGCGGCGTCGCTGTTGCGGCAGGCCGGCAGCCGTGATGGCCACGTGATCGTGCTGGCCGATGGCTTCGACGATCCGGCGAGGGCGTTCGCCGCGGCCCAGCGGCTGCGTGCGCTCGGCGCCACGGTGGACGCGGTCGGGGTCGGCACGGTCGCGGGAGCTCCCCTGCCCGACGGGAGCGGCTTCGCGCGCGATGCCGCCGGACGGATCGTGCTTTCGAAATTGCGCGTCGATCGCCTGCAGCAGCTCGCGACCACCGGCGGCGGGCGGTACTGGTCCGCGGATGCGGTGCAAGGGTTGATCGATCACCTCGATGCCGCAGGACGCAGTCCGCTCGCGCAGGCACGAATCGACCCCGGCGCACGGGTCGCCGCGTGGCGCAATGAAGGCTACTGGCTGCTGTTGCCGCTGCTGCTCGTGGCAGCAACGCTGGCGCGCCGGGGGTGGTTATGAGACGGCACGCGATCGTGCCGACGCTGGCGCTCGCCGCGGCGCTGATCGGGGGTACCGCCCATGCGTTCGGCTGGGCGGATCTGTGGTCGACGCCCGACCAGCGTGCGGAGCGACTCCTGCGGCGCGGCGACGCGGTCGCAGCCGCCCGACTGTTTCGAGATCCACGCCGACGCGCCTATGCCGAGAGTGTCGCACGGCAATACGCGGCCGCGGCGGCGCAGCTGAAGCCGTTCACCGACCCGCGCTCCGAGTACGATCGTGGCAACGCGCTCGCGCGCGCAGGCCAGCTCGCCGAGGCCGTCGATGCATACACGTCGGCGCTGCGCGCCGCGCCGCGCGGCAGCGGGCTGTATCGCGATGCGCGGCACAATCGGGCGATCGTCGAGCAGCAACTCAAGGCGCAGCGGCATGCCAAGCCGCCGTCAGCGAAGCCGCAATCGTCCGCCCACGGGCAGAGCGGGCAGCAGGGCCAGAAGGGGCAGCGAGGCCAGAGCGGGCAGCAGGGCCAGAGCGGGCAGCAGGGCCAGAGCGGGCAGCAGGGCCAGCAGGGGCAGCAGGGCCAGAGCGGGCAGCAAGGCCAGCAGGGTCAGCAGGGCCAGCAGGGTCAGCAGGGCCAGCAGGGTCAGCAGGGCCAGCAGGGCCAGCAGGGTCAGCAGGGCCAGCAGGGCCAGCAGGGCCAGAGCGCTTCAGCC